>RDSB01000001.1:300000-570104 GCA_004923195.1 Marinifilum sp. JC120
GCTTTCCGTGCGAGACAAGTTCTGTAATGAAAAAGGTGTTTGCCACTCTCAGGAGTGCCCTGAAGGACTGGCCGTAATGCGCCTCTGCCCGGGAATGACTCTTGAGGCATGGGAAATCCTTGCAGAACGGCACGGCCTTAACGACTGGATGACCATGCCCCTTGATCAGGATATGGCTCCCCACCTGAATCATATCCAGTCTGTATTGCAGGAACTTTCCTACAAAACGGAACATGACCCGCTAACAGGTCTCTCCAACCGCAGGGTATTTGAAAGAACTCTTGATCAGGAAATAGAAAGGACCAGAAGGAGAAAAACCCCGCTGACCCTTGCCATCCTTGATCTCGACAATTTCAAAAAAGTCAATGATACGTGGGGACACCTGAAAGGAGACGAAGTTCTTATCGACTTTGCGGACCTTCTTTCTCACAACTCACGCCGCTATGACCTCGTAGCCCGCATAGGCGGAGAAGAATTTGCAATCATTTTTTCCGGGGTTGGGCTGGTCAAAGCTAAGCAACTTCTTGAAAGGTTGCTCGACAAAGTACGAGGGCTTACATTTAACAAAACGGGCAGCAACGAAACTTTTTCAATAACCTGCTCCGCAGGCATGGCCTGCTTCAAAGGGATAGTGGATATCGAAATGCACGAACTGATCAACAAAGCGGACAAAGCTCTATATGAAGCCAAAAAATCCGGTAAGGATCAGGTTTGCTCTGCCGACATTCTTGATTTTGAAACAGTGACCAAGGAAACCCTTGTGCACGCCAATGAAAAAAAATTTTTATTCACGGGTAACTAAAGGAAAAGATAAGACATGATCAACGCCAACAAAACTTTAAGCCTTGCTATCATGAGCGGTAAGGGCGGAGTCGGTAAAACCAACCTTTCCCTTAATCTTTCCTATGCCTTGAACACCGGGGGCAACAGCTTGCTGCTCATGGACTGCGACCTCGGACTGGCCAACCTCGATGTTCTGCTAGGCATTTCCCCGGAAACAAATATGCAGGACCTGCTCACCAGTGGAGCCAAACCCTCCGACATCGTCATCCCCATTGAAAAAGGGAAAAAATTCGATATTCTTCCTGCTGCTTCCGGTGTACCGGAACTGGTTGAAATGGACGAAGATATGCAGGATCTCCTGTTCAGCAAAATTACCGACCTTGTCGGCGGCTACCAGTATCTGGTGCTCGACCTCGGCGCGGGAATTAACGGCACGGTTCTTTCTTTTGCTGCCATGACCCAGATGAGAATCGTGGTAATCACCCCGGAACCGACTTCCCTGACTGACAGCTACGCCTTGATAAAAGTTCTTCACTCTCAACACAATGTCAGTGATTTCAACGTAATAGTAAATCAGGCTTCCAACGAAAAAGAAGCAAGAGAGACATTTGAACGCCTCAATATGGCCTGCGAAAAATTTCTTAATATTAAGTTGAAAAATATGGGCCATGTGCGCTATGATCCAGCGGTAACAGAAGCTGTAAGACGGCAGATTCCTTTTATTAAGTATGCACCGAAATCTGAAGCCAGCCGGGATATTCTCAATATTGCGGTTAAAATTCAGAAGATCAGAATGGAAAATATGGGCAGACTCAGTGAAAGACCTGTCATGAAAAAATTTCCAACACATGACGAGTAATTATGCTTGACGAAAAGGGTAACTTTTCGGCATAGTTGTACTAGTAATGGTAAAACACTAGCTTGTCACACTCAACGCGAAGTGGGAGAGGACATGAACAAAAGCGAACTGATCAAGAGTCTTGCGGACGAAAGAGGTCTCCACGTGGATGAATCTGCCGAAATTGTTGATGCATTTGTTGATGCTATCAAAGAGGCGCTTGTTCGCGGCGACAGAGTTGAAATCAGAGGATTCGGCAGCTTTAAGATGAAAGAATATAAAGGGTACACCGGCCGTAACCCCAAGACAGGTGACGTTGTCGACGTTACACCCAAAAAACTGCCTTTTTTCCGTCCCGGTAAAGAGCTGAAAGAATATCTGAACGGTTAATGCGACTTCTCATAGTTGTTTTTCTTATCCTTGCCAGCATGGGGACTTCAATGGCCCACGCTGGCAAGGATGTGCTATTGTCTATTGCCGCAACCGCTAACACTTTCGGGACTGTCAATCCCTGCCCCACCTGAGGTAACAAAACCCTTGGCGGACTGGCCCGGCGGGCCGGATATCTTCAGGATCTGCGGACAGCACAAAAACATGATGTCCTGATACTGGGCGGTGCATTTGAATTTCTGCCGACCTCCGGCGAAAAATTTTCCGATAAAAAACGAAATACGCTGACTGATGCTTTCCAAATCATTAATTATGATTTAGGAATTCTAAGTCCTGCCGAAATGGTTTTTCTGGAAAATTCCCCCAAAGGAATTCCGCAAAACTGGTTTGACAACACGGAAGCAAGGATTATCACCAAGCCTCTTGCCCATGGCAAGAAAGCGGTCATAATAATTCTTCCTTACCTTGAAAAAGGATCCGACGATCTTCCAGATGCTCTTATTGATGAATGCGCCACACTGATCAAGAAGAACAGAAAAAATGCGGATCTGGTAATTGCCATGAGCTCATGGGGTTACTTCAGGGAGAAAAAATTTCTCGCCAATCCGGTCATTGGCGAGGCTTCTCCAGATATTCTTCTGGGAAGCGGTGACGGACCGGGTATGTCCGGCAACCTTGCCGCAAACGGCAAGACTGTGTGGGTTCGCAGCTACCCAACCGGAAAAGCGGTTAACAGGATCGATATTTACGACTGGCCCACAAGAGATGAAGATTTTAAATGGTCTTCCGGGCAAAATGTAAAATGGTTCTTGCAAACCCTGACGGAAAAACTCCGCGAGGAGCCTGAAGTCATAAAGCTGCTCAGTGGTATTTCGGACGATAAGTAAAATCAATTTGGAGGCTTAGACAATGACATTCCAAGGAGCATTCACTGCTCTGGTCACTCCGTTCAAAAACGGGGAGATTGATCAGGACGCATACCGCGAACTGATCGAGTGGCAGATCGAACAGGGAATCAACGGTCTTGTACCTTGCGGTACTACCGGCGAAGCGGCAACAATGACCCATGACGAACAAGGTAAGGTTATTAGAATCTGTGTCGAGCAGGCCAAGGGACGTGTCCCGGTCATCGCTGGCGCGGGTTCAAACAATACTAAGGAAGCCGTAAACCTGACTAAGCTTGCTAAACAGGCAGGCGCAGATGCCACCCTCCAGATTACACCATACTATAATAAACCGACTCCCGCGGGCTTGCTGGCGCATTTCAAAGCCCTTTCCGATGAGGCTTCCATGCCCTTCATCCTTTACAATGTGCCCGGCAGGACAGGACTAAACGCCCTGCCCGAAACCATCGCCATGATCGCGAATGAAGTTCCTGATGTAGTCGGCGTGAAGGAAGCAACTGCCAACCTCGGACAGGTTTCCGATGTAATCGAGCAGTGCCCTGAAGGTTTCACCGTACTTTCCGGTGATGATTTCACTGTACTGCCCCTGCTCTCCCTTGGCGGACACGGCGTAATTTCCGTTGTTTCCAACATTATGCCTAAAACAATGTCCGACATGTGTGCGGCATTCAAGGCCGGAGACATGAAAAAAGCACAGAAACTGCACTTCAAAATGCAGCCAGTTAACAGAGTCATGTTTGTTGAGACCAACCCCATCCCGGTAAAAACAGCACTGGGGATGATGGGCAGATTCGAGACATCTTTCAGACTGCCGCTGGTTCCGCTCATGGAAGAAAGCAACGCCAAGCTTGAAGCACAGCTCAAAGCAAGCGGCCTGATCTAGACTGCTTTACAATACAATTTAAAATCCCCGCACGGTTAACCGTGCGGGGATTTCTTTATTTGGATGCGCTACGCGTTTTGATTAAAAGATTTAGCCTCCGGCGGCCAGCGCTGCTCTATATATCCGTAAGACTCGTGCATGAAGCTCTCCGCCTAACGGCTATAGGTAAGAAACCCTTTGAAAAGGGTTCTCTGGACTCTCCTAAACTTTTTATTATGCTTCGCAGCGTTGTTTTATAATTTTACTTAAAGACCTCAGGTATATATCCTTCCGGGAGATGGGCTGTTCCTTTGGTTACAGGAATACCTGCCTCTGAAGCAGCGTTGCTCGCCAACTCATCGATATCATCGCAAAAACCATTTCCGAGCTTCCAGCCGTCCTGCTCTTTTTTGGAAAAGGAACAAGTCACTACATGAACGGATTCTGCACCTTTGGCTTTTAAAATCTTGACCATATCCGTAAAATTATCACCGGGACAGCGGCAAGTGAAAACACCTGCCAGCGAACATTCATCATATTCACTAAAGCCCTGAATGGTCTGGTCATGGCATTTTATGCAATTTGTCAGCGGACATTTATTTTCATTCTTTTCGCAACGGATCATTCCTATCTTGGTCATCCTGATCCTCCTAGTTAAGACTGTCCGCCGCCCATACCGCGGCCTCCACCGCTCATGCCACGACCACCGCCCATACCCATGCCACGGCCGGTTCCGCCCATGCGTCGGCAACCACCGCCAAAACGGCTCAGATTGTTTGGAGATCTCTTGAGGTCAGCAACGGGCTGGCCTGAACCACCAAATTCAGCCACATAATTGTCTGCCAGTTCACGCACAGTACCGGAGTCAGCAGTGATCATTTCAATACGTCCGGCCTGCAAAGCCTGTTCAGCCTTAGGGCCAAAGGTACCGGAAATAGCAACATTCACACCCTGATCAGCCAGCAACTGCGCAGTCTGCAAGCCTGCACCGCCAGCGACCTGCGCATTAGCAGCATTATCAACAAAACGGCTCTCGCCAGTTTCGCTATTGAAAATTACAAAACCAGCAGCCCTGCCGAAACGAGGTTCAAACGGACTGTCCACATTAGAATTATTTGCACTTACAGCGATAAGCATAACGCCTCCTGTTCTGATATTAATTACTCTTTTCAACTAAAGCATAAATGAAACCAATCAGAACTTCGCCTTAAGATACAACCAGTTGGCTAATTGGCCTAAAAAAACACCGGCGCAAAATTAGCCTAATTCCCAAATATGGGATATTTATGATCCCTTAAAGATCTCCCGCAACAACAAATTTTATGAATTAAATTAATCGCGCTTACTTCTTCCCTAACTGTTTTGCCTGCCAATCTTCCCGAGACATCCTGTAAAGAACATGCTTACGCAGCGAACTATTGTGGGGAACTGACGGATGCTCGAAAGTTTCACCATTGTAAGCCATACCAAGCCTATTCATCACAGCTTGCGACGGCTTATTGGACTGAGCCGTAAAAGCCACAATTTCATCAAGATCAAGCTCCATGAAGCCATAACTTAAAGCAAAACTTGCGGCCTCAGTGGCATATCCATTTCCCCAAAATTGTTTATCGAGTCGCCAGCCAACTTCAACGCACGGAGAAAAAGGCAATTTAACAATCGGAATATGCAAACCGACAAACCCTATAAATGGCGCAACACCCGGAACCTCCACGGCCCAAAATCCCCAGCCCCGTTCCTCAATCAACGCATTTATTGCATCTGCATTGGCATCACTTTCTGCTTTTGAAAGAGGCGCATGGAAATAACGCATAACATCCGGGTCAGCATTAATCCGGGCAAGCAGGGCATAATCGGAAGGTTTCCAACCCCGCAAAATAAGTCTCTCTGTTCTATGTCTGATCATACTTAAATCAATATACTAAAAGGGATGCCTCTGTAAATTTTCGACACAGACTTCTTTACCAAATAAAAAAGCAGCCCAAGTCCAATTAGACCTGACTGCTAAAAAAAAGAAGCCCTACTTTCGAAGTCAACTCTACGAAAATATATATGGAGCCTACTAACGCGTTTTAGGAAGGGAGGGGAGTCCAGAGGAGAGGGATACCCTTTTTGGCGTTAGCAAAAGGGTTTCCCTCTCCTTTGGCCGTCGGAGACGACTACAAATTCTTAATAACGGCTTCACCCATTTCGGTGCAACCTACGAGCTTGCCGCCCTTATCCATGATATCTCCGGTACGCAGCCCCGCGGACAGGGTCTTTTCAACTGCGGCTTCAATGCAATCTGCTTCTTCAGTCATGCTGAAAGAGTAGCGCAGCATCATGGCGATGGACAAAATAGTTGCCAGCGGGTTGGCCTTATTCTCGCCTGCAATGTCCGGTGCGGAACCGTGAATCGGCTCGTACAGACCGGGGTTGGATGCACCAAGCGATGCGGAAGGCAGCATGCCGATAGACCCGGTGATGACAGACGCTTCATCAGAAAGAATGTCGCCAAACAGGTTTCCAGTCACAATAACGTCGAACTGTGAAGGATCACGCACGAGCTGCATGGCGGCGTTATCCACGTACATGTGAGTAAGCTCAACATCGGGATAATCTTCGGAAACTTCAATGACAATCTCACGCCATACACGGGAAACGTCCAGCACGTTGGCTTTATCAACGGAACAAAGCTTCTTGTTGCGTTTCTGAGCAGCTTCGAAAGCAACTTTGGCGATGCGTTTTACTTCGTGCTCGTAGTAAACCATGGTGTTGTAACCCATGCGTTCGCCGTTCTCTTCCTTTGTGCCGCGCGGTTCGCCAAAGTAGATACCACCAGTCAGTTCACGAACAACCATGATGTCGATGCCCTTTTCTACGATATCAGGACGCAGGAAACAGGCATCTTTGAGCTGAGAAAACAGCGCAGCAGGACGCAGGTTGGCGAACAGAGAAAGTTCTTTACGAATGCCGAGCAGGCCTTTTTCAGGGCGGATTGCGGGATCAATGGTGTCCCATTTAGGGCCACCGACAGCACCGAGCAGAACAGCATCGGACTCTTTGCAAGCTTTGACGGTTTCGTCAGGAAGCGGAACTCCGGTGGCATCGATGGCTGCGCCGCCGATGAGTGCTTCAGTTGTCTCGATTTTGTGACCGAATTTTTCGCCGATTACGTCCAGAACTTTGACGCCCTGAGCCATGATTTCCGGCCCGATACCGTCACCGGGCATTACGCATATTTTCATTTTTTAGATTCCTATTTGAATGCGCTACGCGCTTTATATTTGATATGATGCCTTCGGCGACCCTGCCGGGAGCCTTAAACCCTTTGAAAAGGGTTTAAGAATCCCAAACTTTTTCAATATGGCTTCGCCGCTTTGTATAATCAGACCGTATTAAACTTACGACCTGCCCTGCATCTTGATTAGTTCTATTTAGAGAGACGTTCTTTTACGTATTCTACCAGTCCGCCGCAGTCGAGGATACCCTTCATGAACGGGGGAACCGGAGCACAAGTGATGGTTTCACCTGTGGTTACGTTCTTAATTTCACCCTTATCAGCATCGACTTCAAGCTGATCACCATCGCCAAGCTTTTCAAAATCATCGCCGACTTCAAGGAGAATAAGCCCCATGTTGAAACCGTTACGGTAGAAAATACGGGCGAAACTTTTAGCTACGACAACCGGAATACCGGCACCGAGAAGCGAAATAGGAGCATGTTCACGGGAAGAACCACAGCCGAAATTCTCATCGGCAACCATGATATCGTTCTTTTTAACACGCTTAATCCAGCCTGCTTCAAGACCTTCCATGCAATTGGCACCGAGTTCATCAGGATCGATGGTAACCAAAAAACGGGCCGGGATGATAGCATCAGTATCAATATGCGCCCCGACTCTATGTGCTGTTCCTTTAATAGACATATATAAATTCTCCTTGAGGATTAAAACTCCCCGCTAGAAACTTGAACTCATAAAAGATGTTTAATCTCTCATCCCCAGCGGCGAAGCCCTACTAAAAAGTTTTGGGATTATTGCATTAGCCCTTAGGCGAGAAGCTTTGCTTCGAGTCTTAGGGATAACAACAGTGGAACAAACCCTTTTGCAAAAGGGATTAAGCCGCCGGAGGCAAAATCAAATCATTCTTCAAAACACGTAGCGCATCAACTTACAGAGCTTCAGGATCAGTAATAATTCCGGTGATAGCGGAAGCTGCTGCTACAGCGGGGCTGGAGAGGAAAACTTCACTCTCAAGGCTGCCCATGCGACCCTTAAAGTTACGGTTGGTAGTGGCGATTGCTCTTTCACCGCCAGCGAGGATACCCATGTGACCGCCGAGACAGGGACCGCAAGTTGCAGGACCGACGATTGCTCCGGACTCCATGAAAGTTTCAATGAGACCTTCGCGCAGAGCCTGCTTCCAGATATTCGGAGTAGCGGGCAACACGATCAAACGAACATTCTTGTTAGCTTTGCGACCCTTCAGCACTGCTGCGGCTTCGCGCAGATCTTCTATGCGACCGTTGGTGCAGGAACCGATGACTGACTGATGGATCTGCATGTCCTTGACTTCATCAACGGGCTTGACGTTGTCCGGCAGATGCGGGCAGGCAATCTGGGGTTTCATGCCCGTTACGTCAATCTTGACCACGCGTTCGTAGTTTGCGCCTTCATCAGCACGCATTGCAACATCGCCAGTACGGCCAGCGGCCTTGCAATATTCGAGAGTCTTAGCGTCAACCGGGAACAGACCGACCTTACCACCAGCTTCGATTGCCATGTTAGCAATGGTCATGCGGCCTTCAATGGAAAGATTATCCACAACGGAACCGCCGAATTCGAGCGCTTTGTAGAGCGCGCCGGAGACACCGATGGTTCCGATAAGGTTGAGGATGTAATCCTTGGCACCAATGTACTTGCCGGGAGTACCTTCAATTTCAACTTTGATAGTCGGAGGAACTTTGAACCATGTTTCACCCAATGCCATACCACCTGCAATATCGGTGGAGCCCATTCCGGTAGCAAATGCACCAAGGCCGCCGTAGGTACAAGTGTGGGAGTCGGCACCGATTACGATATCGGAAGGACCGACAAGGCCCAACTCGGGCAGCAATGCGTGCTCAACACCAACTTCTCCGCCCTCATAATAATGAGTGATATTCTTTTCATGAGCAAACTCACGGACAACCTTGACCTGCTCTGCGGAATCAATGTCCTTGTTGGGAGTGAAATGGTCACAGACAAGGGCGACTTTATCCTTATCAAAGACCTGATCTGCACCCATAGCTCTGAAAGATTTAATTGCAAGGGGGGCGGTAATGTCGTTGGCCAGTACCATGGAAACATTGCAGCGGACAATCTGGCCCGGCTCGTTCACTGTCTCATCGGTGTGAGCCTGTAAAATTTTCTCAGCTAAAGTTTTACCCATTATCTTTCTCCTGTTTCATGCGTTCAACCCTGTTGATAGCGTTGACATAAGCTTTGGCACTGGCGACGATGATGTCTTCGTCAGAACCGCGCCCGATTGATTTAAAACCGTTGTCAGTAATATGGACCGTAACCGCACCCTGCGCATCAGTTCCGCCGGTAACCGCGTTTACGGAATAAAGTTCCAGTTTAGGTGTCCGATCAACCATCTTGTTAATGGTAGAGAACACGGCATTGATAGGACCGTCACCAAAACCAACTTCCTGCATGGTTACAGGGTTTTCCTTATCCTTGCTGAAATCATCCAACACAATCGCAGCGTGGGGAGAAACCCCGGCAGTACCGGAAAAGACAGAGAGTTCCTTTACCCGATACAGATCGTGAATACGGTAAGCCTCTTCCAGGACGAGGGCTTCGACATCCTCATCAAAAATTTCTTCTTTCTTGTCCGCCAGAGCTTTAATAGCAGAGAAAACCCTTCCAATCTGCTCATCATCCAACTGGTAACCCATTTCATTGAGCTTGGAACCCAGTGCATTTCTGCCGGAATGCTTGCCGATAACAATGGAAGTCCCCTTCTTACCGATGGATTCCGGGGTCATAATCTCATAGGTCTGACGGTTCTTGAGCATGCCGTCCTGATGGATACCTGATTCATGGGCAAAAGCGTTGGCTCCGACAATTGCCTTGTAAGGCGAGATGGGCTGACCGATGGTGGTTGCCAGTCTGCGGCAGGACGGGAACAGCTCTTCGGTAAGGATGGAAGTTTCTACATCGTAATAGTCCTTGCGGGTATGCAGAGCCATGATCACTTCTTCCAAAGCCGCGTTACCGGCACGTTCACCAATACCGGAAAGAGTAACTTCTGCCTGACGTGCCCCGGCCTTGATGGCGGCCAGAGTGTTGGCACAAGCCAAGCCTAGATCATTATGGCAATGCACGCTGAAGATAGCCTTATCGCTGTTGGGTACTTCTTTGAGCAGGTATTCGATCAACTTACCGAATTCATCCGGCTGGGCGTAACCTACCGTATCGGGAATATTGATGGTAGTTGCGCCTTCAGCAATGGCGATCTCAACAACCTGTGCGAGGAAATCCCAACGGGAACGGGATGCATCTTCAGCGGAAAATTCAACATTGGGAGTCAGGGACACCGCGTGGCGCACAGCCTTGCGGGCCATTTCCAGAATCTCTTCCGGTTCCTTATTGAACTTGTGCTTCATGTGGATATCAGAAGTAGCCACAAATGTATGGATTCTGGGATTTTTTGCATGCTTAACTGCATCAAAAGCGCGGTCAATATCCGCTTTCAATGCGCGGCAGAGGCCTGCAACCTGAATATCACCCACGGATTTAGCAATGGCGGTTACGGCTTCAAAATCACCCTGACTTGCTGCGGGGAACCCGGCTTCGATGATATCAACACCGAGTTTTTCAAGCTGCCGGGCCATGGTGATTTTCTCAGCCATATTCATGGTTGCACCGGGGGACTGCTCGCCATCACGCAAAGTAGTATCAAAAATGTATACTTTATCAGACATTTATCTATCTCCTAACAGAGGCTGCAAAAAAAGACCTTTTGCAGTTTATAACAAAATTTGGGAATAAAAAAGTGAAACAGGTTAAACTACTGAGTAATTTACCGTCCCCTAAAGAATTTTTGTAACTTATAAGCTTGTTCTGAATGTAGTTCTGGAACTACCCGGGAAAAGCTTATGACAATTCTTTGGAGGACTTTCCTAGTAGCTTATTGCTTCTGCGGGATAGAATGAAAATAGTATAAATAGGACCGGAAATAATGTATCCGGCAAAAATCATGAAACCCAAAAACTTGGGCTGGGAGGCAACCATGGTAAAGAGCGCAATAACGGTAACCATGGAACTGAAGGGATGAGCTTTGAATACACCAAATTCTTTGAAGGAATTGTAGCGAACATTACTCACCATAAGAAAAGCAAGGCAATATACGAGCACCAGAGTGAACATAGGCAGAACACTCAGTGCAATAGTCTCAGGGAGATAGGGGGTAAACAGGATCAAAGTAGCCAAGGTACAGCCTGCCGCAGGGATGGGCAAACCAATAAAATAAGCCTTGGAAGTTGTTCCAGCTTGAACATTGAAACGGGCAAGCCTAAGCACACCGCAAGCCATCAATAAGAAAGCTGCCAGCATACCCAGTCTTCCGAACTGGTGAAGTTGCCAGTGATAAACCATGAACGCAGGAGTAACACCAAAGGCAACCGCATCCGCCAATGAATCAAGCTGAACGCCGAATTCACTACTGGTTCCGGTCAACCGAGCCACCTTTCCGTCGAGACCGTCAAACAGACAGCTCACCAGAATGGCGACAGCACTCATTTCGTATGCACCTTCCACAACCCAGTTCATCGCGAGGAACCCACAAAACAGGCTCGTCACGGTGAGAAGGTTGGGCAGAATGTATACGCCCTTGTGCTTTGGTATTCTTTTTTCCTTTGCCATGAAAACTACTTAAACCTATTTGGAAATAAATTCCAGTATAATCGTATTAGATTATTAATTAACTTTAACCCTGTCAGGTCAAAATGTTCGATTGGCAACAGAACTGTTACCGCTTTCAGGGAACATTACTACTCCCCTGTTAAACAAAGGTCAACCCGTGAAATGCAAAATGTTTGTATATTTGTATCAGACTGCTACGGTGCCCTAAGTCCCGCATGACCTGAGCTGTCGAAATATTAATTGAATACTCACCCAGCACATTTAAAACTAACCCAGACTGAACGAAAATCCACAGCCGTCCAAGTGGTGCGGGAAATTCGTTTTAATATTAATCTTTCAGAAGTGAATACATCTGCCGCAACCTACCGTCACGGAAGACAAGATCATCAAATTCGAATCCCCAACTAGGAAGCAACGCGCATGGAGCCGCGATTGGAAGGACTATTCCCGGATGATACCACCTCCGAGCACAGCCCCCTCTTCTGTATATACAGCCACAATCTGCCCCGGTGTTGGCCGGGAGTGCGGCTCAATAAAATCAAATTCTATATTGCTGCCATCCTGCGCCGCCCTTGCAGGCTTGGATCGCTGGCGGTAGCGAGTCTGGATGAAAACAGTTTCCGGCCAGCGCTCAAAATCAACAAGAAAATTGAAATCGTCCGCAACACAGCCTCCGGCCTCCAGTTCATCACGTGTCCCCACGATAAGCAGGTTACGGCTCATATCCTTGTCGAGAACATAAAGCGGAGCCTTCCATGCTATGCCCAGTCCGCGCCGCTGACCTTGGGTATAACGCCAGAGACCATTGTGCTTGCCGACTTTAGTACCGTCGGAAAGAACTGCTATTCCGGGGCCGGGAAGCTTCACCTCGCGATCAATCAGGAACTGCCGGTAATCATCGTCAGGGACAAAGCAGATTTCCTGACTCTCTGATGGAAGTGGAATTTCCACGCCACGCTTTTCAAGCTCGGCATAAGTCTGGTCTTTGCTATGCCCGCCAAGGGGGAAAATCGCGTTCAAAACGGAATCACGGGGAACGAGGGAAAGAAAATAACTCTGATCCTTGCCCATATCAGCACCACGGGCAAGCACCTTTCCAAAATTTACATCCTCGGCAAGACGCACGTAATGCCCGGTCCCGAGCAGTTCCGCGCCAAGCTCACGAGCTGCTTTGTAAAGCACACCAAACTTGATCTCAGGATTGCAAAGGGCACACGGATTGGGGGTATTCCCTCTGAGATACTCCTGAACAAACGGATCAACCACCAAGCGGTCAAATTCGGCAGTGAGATCGAAGACATGTAGAGACACATCCAGCTCCGCACATCTTTTCTCCAGCCCGGCAACAGCGACCTGTGCTTTTTCCTTTCCAAGAAAACAACCGTGAACAGCTATAACATCCGCCCCGCTCTCTTTGAGCAGCACCAGTGAAAGCAGACTGTCCGCACCGCCGCTGACCGCCATGGCCACCTTGCGTCCGGCTGTCAGATCTTTAAGTTCAGGATATTTAAACCCCGTTTCCATTTCATTCTCCGCAAATTACTAGTTATTTATAACGACATATTAACCGTTAAACTTCGTTCCGGCTACAAACTACAGAGCAGGTCTTTGCCCAGCAAGCAAAAAATGAGAAATGCCCGGAAGCCCCCGATGGGCTGCCGGACAAGTCTCTCACAAGTCTATCTATATAATAAGCCGAAACAATCCGGCGAATTACTATTCTTCTTTCTTAGGTTGCGGCAGCACAAGGTTCAGAAAAACACCGAGGATACCGGCAAGACCGATTCCGCCGAGTCTGAACTCATCGCTGAAAGGAGTAGGCAGAGACATGCCGCCCACACCGAAGATTACGATCAGGGCCACGATGGCGAGGTTGCGTGCTTCCATAAGATCTTCACCGGCACGAACGAGAGTGTTCATACCAACAACCATGATCGCACCGAAAAGCAGAACCATGATGCCACCCATTACCGGAACCGGAATAGTGGCCAGAAATGCGCCGACCTTACCGCAGAAAGCGAGGGACATGGCAACAATTGCGGCCCAAGTCATGATTGCGGGGTTGAAAATTTTGATCAGGGCAACAGCACCGGTAACTTCTGAGTAGGTGGTGTTCGGAGGACCGCCGAGGAAAGCCGCGAGAGAGGTAGCCAGACCGTCACCGAGCATGGTGTTCTGAATACCGGGCTCTTTTACGTAATCTTTATCAGCAACGGAGCTGATGGCGAGGACGTCACCGAAGTGCTCAATTGCCGGGGCAATTGCAACCGGAACAATAAACAGGATGGCTTCTAGATTCCATTCAGGAGCGGTAAAATTAGGAATTGCAATCCATGGAGCAGCTGCAACCGCATCAAAATTGACCAGACCCATGAACAGGGAAACAACATAACCTGCTGTGATACCGCAGAGGATGGGGATAAGCTTGAGCCAGCCTTTTCCGAGCAGAGAAACCGCAACGGTAACAGCAAGGGAAACCATGGATATGATCAGAGCAGTTTTCTCAGGAACCAGCACCACAGAACCGTCACCAGTTTTACCAACAGCCATGAAAACTGCAACCGGGGCAAGGATTAGGCCGATAACCATAATGACCGGACCTGTAACAACCGGGGGCAGAACTCTTTTCAGGATATCGGTTCCACGCCAGCGAATAAGAAAACTGAGTGCAACATAAAAAACACCTGCGGCGGCAAGACCACAGAGAGTGGAAGGAATACCCCAAGTCTGTACGCCGTAAATAATGGGCGCGATAAAAGCAAAAGAAGATGCCAGAAATACGGGGATTTTACCCTTGGTAACAACCTGAAAGACCAGCGTACCCGCACCGGCGGTAAACAGGGCCACGTTAGGATCTAGACCGGTAAGAAGAGGGACAAGGACAAGTGCGCCGAATGCGACAAAAAGCATCTGTGCGCCAAGGACAATGTCTTTTGCCCTGAAATTATACTCAGTACTGGATATGCTCATTAGTAATCTCCGTAATATTTTTCCAAAAAAAAGGCACCGTTTCTGGTGCCTTTAAAAACATTTACTTGGTGCCGAATATCTTATCACCCGCGTCTCCGAGACCGGGGAGGATGTATCCTGCATCGTTAAGTTTTTCATCGATGGACGCCGTGTAAATATCCACATCGGGATGGGCGTTAACGATTTTCTCAATCCCTTCAGGAGCTGCGACGAGGAACAAACCCTTAATGTTGGTACAACCGGACTTCTTAAGAAGTTCGATGGTAGCCAGCAGGGTTCCGCCGGTTGCGAGCATGGGGTCAAGAATAAGTGCGATGCGCTCATCAATATTGCTTGCGAGCTTGACGTAATATTCGACAGGCTGCAAAGTCTCTTCGTCACGGTAAAAACCGACAACGCTGACGCGAGCACCGGGAACCATATCAAGGACACCATCCATCATACCGAGTCCGGCTCTGAGGATGGGAACTACGGTGATTTTTTTACCCTTGATTTCCTCAACCTCAACTTCTCCAGCCCAACCAGTAATGGTTTTAGCTTCGGTTGCGAGGTCTTTGGTTGCTTCATAAGTGAGCAACCTGGAAATTTCCTGAGCCAGTGCGCGAAAACGACTTGTGCTGATGCCGTCTTCACGGAGAATGCCGAGCTTGTGTCTTACCAAAGGATGGTCTACCACATGTACCGCCACGGTGCCTCCTTGATCCCATGTTATTTGTTTAAAATCTGAAAAGTCAAAACTTCGTGTTTCTATAAGACACCGCTTTGACAGTCAAGAAAAAAAGAATCTATTTTTCAGTTAAACCATATTCACTTGGAATTACTGAAAATTACAAATAAGCTTTCGATTACTGAACAAGAATATAACCCAATATGGAATAAATTACATGTGCAATAACGAAGATTTTCAAGAAAATGAGAACCAGCTTCTGTGGACAAACACCGCAAAATTTTCCGACCGCGGCACCCGGTTGGATAAATTCTGGGGAACTGCCCTCGAAGAAGAAGGAATTTCTCGCGGCAAGGTTAAAGACTGGATCAAAGCCGGATTTGCAGAAATCAACGGCAAGGTCTGCAAAAAACCAAACCAGAAATTGATGGGAAATGAAGAACTTAGTCTGAAAGGTGAGGCTGAACTTACTTCACTGGTCCCTGAAGATCTGCCGCTGGACATTATTTATAATGATGGTAGAATCGCTGTTATTAACAAACCAGCAGGACTGACCACTCACCCAGCCCCCAGTTGTCCTACCGGGACTCTTGTTCACCGCATGATTCACCACTTCCCGGAAATCCGCGACATGAACGAATGGCGGCCCGGAATTGTGCACCGTCTCGACAAATTCACCTCCGGTCTCATCAGCATTGCCCTGAACGAGCATGACCGCCTTGCCATGTCCACCGCCTTTGCCGAGCGCACAGTCAACAAAACCTATCTGGCAATTGTACACGGCGTGCCTGAACGTGATTTCGCTGAAATTGAAGCCCCCATGGGCCGTCATCCGGTGCACAAAACAAAGATGGCGGTGATCCTCAAAGGCGGACGCGATGCTCGCTCCGAATACAAAACCCTATGGTCTGATCCTGCCGGACGGGCCAGCCTCGTAAAAGTAAAAATTTACACCGGACGCACACACCAGATCAGGGTCCACATGGCCCATATCGGACATCCGCTGGTAGGAGATCAGGTTTACGGTTCCATGCCGCACGCCCGCTGGGAACAGGAACAGCCGCAGCTTGCCAAGCTTGCCGAGCGTCAGATGCTGCACGCTTACTCCCTTTCCTTCGCCCATCCAGAATCAGGAGAGGAACTCAGCTTCAACCAAACTCCGCCCGAAGATTTCACTGACATGCTCAAAGCCCTGAACAAATCAGTGCAGCGTGTCGGCTTGATCGGCATGCCCTGTGGCGGAAAATCTGCGGTGTTAAATCTCCTTGCGGACAATAAGATCCCCACCTTCAGCGCGGATGAATCCGTTGCCCGCTCCTACGAAAAAGACGGAGCCGGATGGGAGCTGCTGCGCCAGAGATTCGGTAACAAATTTATTGATCCTGAGACAGGAGATGTTGACAAGGCCGCCCTTTTCACTGCCATGCGCGAAAATGATGACCTGCGCAGGGAAGTAATGAACATCGTTCATCCCATTGTGCAGCATGATGTGGAAGAATTTTTCAAAGCAAACAACGATGAACCGCTGGCAGTAGCTGAAGTTCCCCTGCTGCTGGAAGGCGGCTGGCACACCCAAAAGCTGGTTGATGCAGTAATCGGGGTGCGCTGCCCGAATGATAAAAGGACCGGAGAATTACGCGAAAAACGCAAAATTACACCGGAACTTCTAGCTGTATTCGATTCATGGCAGTGGGACGAAAAAGCCAAAATGAACTGCTGCACCGCTATCATAGAAAATGACAGCGACTTGACTAAACTTGATTCGGAAACAAGCCGGATTCTAGAAGTTCTGGCAGCACAGCGCAAGGACAAGGAAACCTTATTCGAAAATCAGCTCAAAAAGCTGTTCAACTCTGATGAGAGCTAGGTTTCCGCGCTTGTAAGTATTGACTTACCCGCCCCATGTGTTATTTTATAAGTGAGACCTGGAACGAGGGTCAGGACCGTAGTCGGAAGAATGAACATATTATAATGATTAGGATGCAAGTCCATTTTACATAAAAGAATTCTACGCAAGGTCCAACCCCGCTTTCGGCATTAGGATTAGGTTTTAGGTTTAGCATTAGGTTTTAGGTTTAGTGTTTAGGGAGTGAGTACCCCTAGTTTACCTACCAACTCAATCTCGTCACGCCCCCCGCCGCATTTATGTAGCGGGGGGTCTTTTTTGTGGAGCTATCCCCATAGAGATCATAATATTTTTCTGTTAGACTTGATTTTAGTTTAATAAATCTCAAGCTCAAACTTAAAGGCGCATCACACATGATCCCCATCCGCGATAACGTCCCCTGCCTGATAACACCTTACGTGTTGCGCGGAATTATGATCCTCAACATCGCGGTATTTGCCTTTGAGCAGATGCTGACTCCACAAGGGCGACTCGCACTTTTCCATCTGCTGGGCGTGGTCCCGGCAAGATTTTTCCATCCCGAATGGGCGGTTTCTGCCGGATATCCCGATGCCGGGGTGCTGCCGCTTTTCACCTACATGTTCCTGCACAGCGGCTGGCTGCACATCATCCTCAATCTGTGGATGCTCTGGATTTTTGCCGACAACATTGAAGATGCCATGGGGCATGGTAGGTTTATCGTCTTCTATCTGGTCTGCGGGCTAATCGCCATCGGCATACAAATGATCATCAATCCGTCGGCCAGTGCACCCGTAATCGGTGCATCCGGCGCAGTTGCCGGGATTATGGGAGCATACATGCTGCTCTACCCGCACGGACAGGTTTTGACCCTATTTCCGGTAATCATCATACCGTTTTTCTTCAAAATTCCGGCATCATTATTCTTAGGGCTATGGTTTCTGATCCAAGTATTTTCCGGTGTATCCGAGCATTTTGCCGAAGGAACGCAAAAAGTAGCATGGGCCGCGCACGTAGGTGGGTTTGTGGCTGGCATAATATTGATTCGATTTTTCGTGAAGAAGGATCGCTGTGTTTATTGTTATGTTGCGGAGAAGAAGGATTATGAGTTGCCGGAGGATTTTTAGGAAGAGCCAAAAACCGCCCGGACACGCTGTGATAAGGCGAAGGTAATCGGGAAATAGGATTTGAAATGACGCACCCCGCTTTGATGGCGGGGTGCTTTTTGTTCTATATGCGAAGAAATGTACTTGCCTTATAAGATATAATAAATAAATATCTAAGGAGTAAAACAAAACGAAGGGAATTTATGAGCACTCCATTACCCGCAGGGGAAATAATTTTTAATGAGATCATCGGTAGTCTTAATGACTTGGTAGATGATATTGAAATCGATGAAATCAGTCGGGCCAGACAGGTGCGTGATCTTACAGAGAAAGCCATCGGGTTAAAAAGAATTGATATTGCAATGGGTCTTTCTGCGCTGGGCAGTATTGCCTGTGTTCAGAATGATATAAAAGCTATGCACAGATATCATAAGATGTCTTTGCAGCATAAGACGGACAGCCTTCTTTTGTTTAATTATGCGGCATCTATGGCTGTGTGTGGAGACTCTGAAGATGCTCTTTCATATGCAAAGGTTGCCTGTGATCTTGAACCGTCCAATCTGACAATGCTTGGTTTTATTATTGAGCTTGCAGCAGAAACAGGTGAAACCAAAACTTTCCTACGGTATGCCGCTGCATGGGAAAAACTTAAAGAAGAGCCGCATGAACTTTACACAAAATATTTAGCTGAGGTTCAAGAGCTTAACGAGTTGTCGGATTTTTGCATGATCTCTTCTGAATCAGCTCTTGCTGAAGTCTGGGATAGCCCGGAAGAGGATGAAGCATGGGCACACTTACAGTAGGTTCAATCGTCACGGTTCCTTTTCCGTACACGGATTTGAGCCACGCGAAGAAGCGTCCGGCAATTGTTTTGGCCATGCATGGTCATGATGATTACATACTATGTGCTGTTACTTCTCAGAATAATAAGCACCTGCCAAGGATTTCAATTCTTGAGAATGATATTGATCAGGGATTTCTGAAGAAAGATGAGAGTTTTGCAGTCTACTCTAAAATCCTGACTGCAAACCAGCACATCCTAACCCCGATCGCCAAGCTTACCAGCAGTAAAACTAGTGAAATTCTAAATGCAGTAAGAGATTTATTTTAAGTTTTTTTACGGATTTGAAGTGAAGCACCCCGCTTAGATGGCGAAGTGCTTTTTTTGTGTAACATTTCAAGTTTAAATTTAAATCTCACCCTAAAACCCCACGTTAAAGATTTTCATAAATATGATTTATTTTGCTTTTATAACCTCGGTGGTTGTATGCATAAAAATTATTATTCATGTCGGGCCCAAAAAGGACCCACTAAAACATACAATATCCCCTCCCCCCCACCTAAATTTCAATTATTACGCTTGACTTGCGCCAACTTCGAATTACTTTGGTATAGTGACGTTCAAGAAATTGATCGTCCAATCACTCAAGGAGTAATTACAAGATGAGCGTGAAATATAAGGACTACTACAAACTTCTAGGAGTTTCCCGCTCCGCAAGTAAGGAAGATATTGCTAAAGGCTTTAAAAAGCTGGCTCGGCAGTATCACCCTGACTTGAACCCGGATAACCCGGAAGCGGAAAAGAAGTTTAAGGAAATCAACGAAGCATACGAAGTTCTGAAGGACCCGGAAAAGCGCAAAAGGTATGACCAGTTCGGCGCGGACTGGGAACATGGACAGAATTTCCGTCCGCCTCCGGGCTACGAGAACATGAACTTCGGCGGCGGTGGCGGCGGATTCGGTGGATTCGGCGGCGGAGGCGGCGGTGATTTCAGCGACTTTTTTGAAACCATTTTCAGCGGCGGTGGCGCTAGCTTCGGCGGTGGCGGTTTCGGCGGCGCGCAGGGTTTTGGAGGCCATCAACAACGGCCTCGCAAAGGCGAAAACTCTGAAACCATCCTGTTGTTAACCCTTGAAGAAGCTTACAAAGGCGGCCCTAAATCCGTTACTGTGCAGGAAAAGGCAACCGGACCGGGCGGGCATCCTATGGTGCAGTCCAAGACTCTGGATGTTAAAATCCCCGCAGGTATCAAGGAAGGCCAGAAGATTCGCCTTTCCGGTCAGGGATCACCCGGCCCGCATGACGGACCGCGCGGTGACCTGTACCTGAAAATCAAACTTGCAGCGCATAAGGATTTCAAGGTCGAAGAAACCAATGTTATCCTCGATCTGAAACTTGCCCCTTGGGAAGCCGCGCTTGGCGGAAAATTTAAGCTGCCCACCCTCGACGGAATGATTGAAATGAACATTCCCGCAGGGCTTGGAAGCGGCAAGAAAATGCGCATTAAAGGACGCGGACTCGGCACTGGAGCCAAGAAAGGCGACCAGTTTGTGCGCATCATGATTCAGGTGCCCAAAGCTGAAACTGACGAAATGAAAAAACTCTGGGAAGAACTGGCTGAAAAGTCCGACTTCTCACCCCGCTCATTCTAAAGGAGGCCCGCCATGGATATTAAAGAAAGGAACGAAGCGCAGCCTCCTTCCAGTTCCAAGCGACTGGTTATCACTCAGGTCATGGAAATGACCGGACTGAAAGAGACCGTAGTACTGGAACTGATCAGCATGGAATGGGTGCGGCCCGGAACAACCGGGGACGGACATTATCTCTTTGAAACAAGCGATCTCTATCGCATGACCAAGCTTTCAAGGCTCTGCAAGGACCTTGATGTCACCCCCACAGGCGGATCGATTATCGTCGATCTACTCGACCGGGTCGAAAAACTTGAGTCGCAAATAGAAGAAATGAAAAAACTGATATAATAGATAATTAGCCAAACGGCAGCAGCGAAGCTTACTAAAAAGTTTTGGGATTCTTATTAAACCCTTTTTCAAAAGGGTTTAAGCCGCCGGGGGCAAAGAAAAACGCAATGACTTGCGATCTTTCTACAGGATTCAAACTCCTGCCTAAAACGCAGCATGAACTCAAGGGGAGGATAAACCCTCCCCTTTGAGAACAGTAGAAGTGCGTCTGGATTTCAGGCAGTATACCTGAAAATGAGTTGTGAATCTTGAATGCAAGTCAATTAAGATAAAGCAAAAGGAGACTGTATATGGATCCGAACAAATTCACACAAAAAACCAACGACGCCATTGCTGCGGCACAATCTCTGGCTGTAAAAAACGGTCAGCAGCAGATAGAAGTGGAACACCTGCTCCTCGCTCTTATTGATCAGGAAAAAGGCATTGTTTCCAAAATTCTCCAGAAAACATCTATCGATCCCGCGGCCTATAAAAAGGCTGTCGAGGATGAAATCCGCAAACTTCCGCGGGTCAGCGGCCCTGGAGCACAGCCCGGACAGGTATTTGTTACCCAGCGGTTGAACAGGATTATTGTGGCCTCTGAAGAAATTGCCCAGCGCATGCAGGACGAATTCATCAGCGTGGAACACCTTTTCCTGGCCATCATGGATGAACACGGCTCTACCGGAGCAGGCAAGGTCAACAAAACCTTCGGCCTGACCAAGGACAAAGTGCTGGAAGCCATGACCTCTATTCGTGGCAACCAGCGCGTGACTACCGACAACCCGGAAGCCACTTACGATGCGCTCAAAAAATATGGTCGCGATCTGGTGGAAGAAGCCCGCAAAGGCAAGCTTGATCCGGTCATTGGGCGTGATTCCGAAATCAGGCGCGTAATCCGGATTCTTTCCCGACGCACCAAGAACAACCCCATCCTCATCGGTGAAGCCGGGGTCGGTAAAACCGCTATCATCGAAGGGCTGGCCCAGCGTATCGTCAAACAGGACGTGCCTGAAGGTTTGAAAGACAAGACAGTATTCATGCTCGACATGGGCGCGCTCATTGCGGGTGCCAAATATCGCGGCGAATTCGAAGAAAGACTCAAGGCCGTACTCAAGGAAGTTCAGGAATCCGACGGGCAAATTCTCATCTTTATTGATGAGATCCACACCATTGTGGGCGCGGGTAAAAGCGAAGGCGCAATGGATGCCGGAAACCTGCTCAAGCCCATGCTGGCCCGTGGCGAACTACACTGCATCGGCGCGACCACCACTGATGAGTACCGCAAATATATTGAGAAGGACCCGGCTCTTGAACGCCGTTTCCAGACCATTATGGTTGAAGAGCCAAACATCGAGGATACCATCTCGATCCTGCGCGGATTGAAAGAGCGTTTTGAAGTGCACCACGGTGTACGCATCAGCGACAGCGCGCTGGTGGAAGCGGCAGGACTCTCCTCCCGCTACATTACTGATCGCCAGTTGCCGGACAAAGCCATCGACCTTATCGATGAAGCCGCAGCCATGATCAGGACCGAGATCGATTCCCAGCCCTACGAGCTGGACAAGATCAACCGCCAGATTTTGCAGGCTGAAATCGAACGCGAGGCCCTGCGCAAAGAAGAGGATGCCGCATCCCGTGAGCGTTTATCCAAGCTGGAAGACTCCCTCACCGAGATGAAGATCAAGCAATCCGAGCTGGTCGAGCAATGGGAAAAAGAAAAAGGCTCCATCGACACGGTGCGCGACCTCAAGGCCCAGATCGAAAAGACCAAGCTCGATATCGAGGAAGCAGAACGCGCCCTTGATTACAACCGCGCTGCGGAACTGAAATACTCCACCCTACTCGCACTGGAACAACAGCTTGAAGGGATTGAAAATGATATTGAAGGCGAAGAGGACAAAGTCACTGCGGACAGCAAACGTCTGCTCAAGGAATTTGTCGGCCCGGATGACATTGCCGGGATCATCTCACGCTGGACCGGAATCCCGGTCACCCGCCTTGTGGAAGGTGAGCGAGAGAAACTGCTCCGCCTTGAAGACATTCTGCATGACCGGGTAATCGGTCAGGATGATGCGGTTCGTGCGGTATCCGAAGCGGTACTGCGTGCCCGTGCGGGGCTGAAAGATCCTTCGCGGCCTATCGGTTCTTTCATCTTCCTCGGCCCCACCGGGGTCGGTAAAACCGAGCTTTGCAAGGCCCTTGCTGAAGCGCTCTTTGACAGTGAAGAAAATATAGTGCGCATGGACATGTCCGAGTACATGGAAAAGCACGCAGTTGCACGGCTCATTGGTGCACCCCCAGGCTACATCGGTTATGATGAAGGCGGTCAGCTTACTGAAGCCATCCGCCGCAAGCCCTATTCCGTAGTGCTCTTTGATGAAATAGAAAAAGCGCACAGCGATGTATTCAACGTGCTGCTGCAAATCCTCGACGATGGCCGAATCACTGATTCTCAGGGCCGTACCGTGGATTGCAAGAACACAATCATCATCATGACATCCAATCTCGGCTCCCAGCTCATGCTTGAAGGAATCAAGGATAGTGGAGAGTTCAAAGATGGAGTTCAGGACGGCGTAATGAACGTACTGCGCGGACATTTCAGACCGGAATTCCTGAACCGTGTGGACGAAACAGTACTCTTCAAGCCGCTGCTCGAAAAGGATCTCGTTAAGATCGTAGATCTGCAACTTGCAGGACTTCGCTCACGCCTTGAAGAACAAAAGATGTCCATGGAAGTCACCGACCAAGCCAAGGCATTCATCGCCCACGCGTCCTACGATCCCATCTACGGGGCAAGGCCGCTACGCAGATACTTACAAGCACACGTGGAAACTCCGCTGGCTAAAAAGATCATCGGCGGAGAATTGCAGGAAGAGAACACTGTCAGCATCGATGCTGGTGCTGATGGATTGGAATTTAAGACTGAATAGTTAAAATGCCTCCGGCGGCTGGGGAAGGGAAAACTCTTACAAGAGTTCTCCCTTCCCCAGACCCCATCCCTTTCAGAACCTTTAGTTGGCTTCGCGCTGCGGTGATCTACAACCCTGCGTAAAACTATATCCTGCTTTCCTTATTGGCTTTCCCCGAAAAGACAAAATTCCTTCATTATTTAAAGCCGCATAAATAACTTCATACAATCTTAATTTTTGTGTTGACCGCATACTTAAAATTAACTAGTAATAGTTCTTAGCAGCACTAATAAGGAGATTCCAAATGGAAAATAAAGTACTCGAAGCAATGAAAGAAGCTGGCAAGCCAGTTCGTCCCGGTGATGTAGCAAAAGCAATCGGTGAAGAATCCAAAGATGTTTCCAAAGCCATTAAATCGCTCAGGGAAGCAGGCAAAGTTCACAGCCCCAAACGCTGCTATTACGAGCCTCTTTAAAAATTTTAAAACCTCATAACCACTCACACCACGCAAAAAGGCGGAATGTTCGTTACCACCCGAACATTCCGCCTTTTGCTATTTGAGCTATATGTCTAATTTTCAATCACTCAATAAAACGACTAGCCCTCTTCATCAAGAAGACCTGTTAGTTCCAACTCCAATTGCTCAATACTGGGCAAACTGGACTTAAAATCCTCAGGCAATGACAAGCCAAGCTCATACTCTGAAACACCGATGGGTTTATAGATGTCACTTAGCGCATACTCTACAACGACCTTATCTTTCGACTTGCAAAGTAAAATACCTATTGTCGGCTCATCACGCTCAGTGCGTATCTGCTCATCTACCGCCTTGATGTAAAAATTCAACTTTCCAGCATACTCTGGTTCAAAGTCACCTGTTTTAAGCTCGATAACTACATAACAGTGCAGTTTAGTGTGATAAAAAAGTAAATCAATAAAAAAATCGCGTTCGCCTACCTGCAACTGTCTCTGGCGCCCAATATAGGCAAATCCGGCCCCCAACTCCAAAAGAAACTTGGTAATATGTTCAATCAAACCCATTTCCAATTCTCTTTCATTATGATCAACGCCAAGAGTCAGAAAATCAAAGGTATATGGATCCTTAATCATCTGATGAGCTAAATCAGACTGAGACGTCGGCAACGAGGCTGCAAAATTGGTAATGGCCTTACCTTCACGGCGAAACAAACCATTCTCAATTTGGTGCAGCAATACATTACGGCTCCAACTATGTTCAACAGTCATACGGGCATAATACAAGGCCTCATTGATCTCTGCACATTTAGAAATCAAAACAAGATTATGTCCCCACGGGATATGAAAGATAGGAGAATAAGCTTCGCCAATTTGGCAACAGGCTGTTGCCAAATTATGATCATCATCAATATAAAAAAGCACCCATCCTCTAATATAGCGAAGGTTTCGATAAGAAAACCCTTTAATATCGGGGAATTCATTCATAAGGTCATGACTAAGCTGCTTAAGAAATCCACTTCCCCAAGTTGCATGCTTCTGCTTTTCTACAATCTCAGCACCAAGCTCCCAGTAAAACTCGAGTAAAGTTGTATTAACCTGTACTGCCGCTTTGAGTTGAGACTGCCGGAGTCTGTCTTTTAACTCTCTCAGCCATTGCTTGTACTCTGCGCTAACCAAGCTGCTTTTCATCACTCAACCTCATTCCCCAAAAAAGCTCCGACACTACACCGAAGCCTTCCTACATCAACAAACTACCCACCTGATAAATAACAACTGACAGCGAATAACCAAAAGCAAGCGACCCGAAAACTGAGAACGTAGCCCACTTCCAATTGGTTTCACGAGCGATAACCGCCACAGTTACCATGCACGGCACATAAACCATCAGGAAGATGAATACCGACCAGATTACCGGGGTCGTCCACGCCTTGTCCGCTGCAATCTTTTCACTGAGCGAAAGAGATTCTTCCGGATCTTCCTCGCCAAGAGAATAAGCGGTGGACATGGTAGAAACAAAAACTTCCTTGGCTGCAAATGCGCCGATAAATGCGACATTGGCCTGCCACGGGAACCCGGCTACATCCGTTACCGGAGAAATAGCCTCGCTCATACGTCCTGCATAGGAATGTTTAAGAGCAGATTCTCCCTCGTTGTAACTGATTTCAGCAAGGGCCATGTCAAGCTTGGACTGCTTCTCCTGAGCAGTTCCGACCCATGAAGTACTCTGCTCTACAGCCTGTGCACGCTGAGTTTCGAAGGCCGCAACACGTTCAGCAGGCAGCTGCGGAAAAGTCATCAAGGCCCACATGAGGATAGAGATTGCAAGGATTACGGTCCCGGCTTTCTTCACATATTCCCAGACGCGATCCCATGTGTGAATAGCGATCCCATGCAGGGTGGGAATACGGTACGGCGGCAGCTCCATAACAAAAGGAGTAGACTCGCCCTTAAGTGCGGTCCAGCGCAATAAACGCCCGAAACAGAGAGCTAGTAACCACGAAATCAGCACAAGTCCGAACATGACCGTGGTGGCGTTGTCCGGGTAAAAGGCACGGACGAGCATAAGATATGCGGTGGTTTTCGCGCCGCAGATCATAAATGGAGCAGTGATGATAGTGGCAATGCGCTCCTTGGGACTGCGTAAAGTACGGCAGGTCATAACTCCGGGAACAGCACAGCCACCGGGAAGACCGCCGGACATAATGAAAGGCATGATCGACATACCGTGCAACCCGAATGAACGGAACACCCGGTCGACCATGTAGGAAACACGGGCCATGTAGCCAAGATCTTCAAGAAAAACGAGCATGGAGAACATGATCAAAATAAGCGGAGTAAAGCCCATAACGGCACCGACGCCGTCAATCACACCGGAAGTGACCATTGATTTAATGAGCCCGTCCGGAAGCAAGGAACCAACCGTATTGGAAAACCACGCAAATCCACTTTCAACCCACCCCTGCGGCACTGCGCCGACATTAAAGGTGATGTAAAACATGGAGTACATGATCAGCAACATGATCACCGGACCGAGAAATTTGTGAGTTAGTACAAGATCGATTTTGTCAGAAAAATCAAAACGCAGATCGTCCTCACGGCTGATTACGCCCTGCTTGAGAATGGAGTTGATGAAGCCGTAGCGATAATCAGCAAGAACTGCTTCGGGATAGGTATTCAAAGTTTTCTGAATATGCTCGGAAACAGTGCGTACCTTTTCTTCAAGCTGCTCAGAAAGAGGACCGGCCTTACGACCGTTCTTCATGACAATTTCATCTTCTTCCAAATACTTCACCGCCAGCCAATGCGGATCGTAACGGTCAGTCATGAATTCATTTTCAGTGATCAGCTCGGTCATGTCATCGATCGCCGGATCAAGGTCATGTCCATATGAAATATTTACCGGGGTCCATTGGCCTTTAGTTTTTTCAACGACTTTCTGGACCGATTCCATCAGCTCTTCTTTACCCACTCCCCTGCGGGCAATGCACTCAACAACGGGGACGCCCATGAGTTCGGAAAGCTTTTCAGAATCAATACGGATACCTTTCTTGCGCACCTCATCCATCATGTTCAGGCCCAGCACGACCGGAACACCGATCTCCATAAACTGGACGGCAAGATAGAGGGAACGCTCAAGGGATGTGGCATCAAGCATGTTGATGACCACGTCAGGCTTCTCATCAACGATTACATCGCGAGCAACAACCTCTTCCATGGAATAGGAAGTAAGAGAATATGTTCCGGGCAAGTCCACCAAATTGGCGCAGAATTCAGGAGTACAATAACGCCCCTCAGTGCGGTCAACCGTAATCCCCGGGTAATTGCCCACCCGCGCAGTTGCTCCGGTCAGAGCATTGAACATAGTACTCTTTCCGCAGTTGGGCTGGCCTGAGAGTGCTACAAAATATTCTGTGCCCATGAGTTAATCCTCCGGCTTGACCACAATAAAATCAGCTTCGTTATTACGCAAAGTCAAGGTAAAACCCTTCATACGTAACGCCACGGGGTCTTCAAGA
This sequence comes from Marinifilum sp. JC120, assembly GCA_004923195.1. NCBI lineage: Bacteria > Pseudomonadati > Bacteroidota > Bacteroidia > Marinilabiliales > Marinifilaceae > Marinifilum > Marinifilum sp. JC120. The sequence continues at coordinate 327,920 of RDSB01000001.1, forward strand.
GGCGCACGGCCCACGACCATAAATTCAGTGCCGGGAACCAGCCCCATGTCACGGATACGGCGACCAAGTTCACCGCTGGCATTAACGGCAACAACAACACCCTTCTGGTCCTTTCTCATTGTCCTAAGCGATACAGACATAACTTCCCTAAAACCTTATATCTAGCAACATGATTCTGAATAGCATTTTCAACAACAGTCAGTCTACTTTACCGCTGTGCGAAACGAATCTCATAGGCATGCCCCTGATTGAAAGTCAATCTCAAATCCTACAAAATTCGTTAAACTTTCAGCAAAGCAATTTCCCACTAAACAAGTATGTCTCTCTTCTTATCAAACAAGAACGTTCTTTTTATTGTAGATTAGATTTTACGGAACATTTACAGTACTCAGATAAACCACCTTTCTAACCATTATTTATATATGAAAAAGCTAATTACTTACGAAGACCTGCGCCAATATGCAAAAGTTCTGCTCTGGGCATTAAACAGCCAGAAAGAAGACGGCCTTAAAAACAAAGACATTATCATAATTAAATATGATTACCTTGCAACGCCGCTAGCGGAAGCCCTCTATGCGCTGCTCATTGAAAAACACCTGCACCCGGTCATGGAGACTGGACTGACTCCGGCCATGAAGGCGGAGCTGTACATTAATTCCAGCTACGGCCAACTAACCTTCTTTCCTCCTGGCAAAGAAGAAATGTACGAACAGGCAGCCGGAGTTATCCGCATCCATGCTCCCGAAGAGGTGGAGGCCATGACCGAAGTTGACCCGCGCTCAATTATGGAAAACCGCAATGGTTCGCATTCCTTCCGACAGGCAATCGAAAAACGAAAGCTTCACGGCAAACTGGCATGGACTGAATGCGCTTACCCCACTGTGGCACTTGCTGCCAAGTCCGGCCTCTCCATTGAAGATTACACCACTAGGCTGATGAGAGCCTGCTATCTCAATATGCCTGACCCGGCCCGTGAATGGCAGAAAATTTCAGAACGCACCAACGAAATTGCCCGCTGGCTGACTTCTCTTGATATTAAAACCATCCGCATGCAATCCGAGCTTTGCGATTTATTTTTTTCTCCCGGTGAGAACAGACGCTGGCAAGGAGCCGCAGGTGAGAACATCCCCGGATATGAAATTTATATTTCCCCTGATTGCCGTACTGTAAACGGAATCTACTACGCGGACCTCCCTTCATTACATATGGATAAAGCCACCTACGGAGTGCAGATCGAATTCATGGACGGCATCGCCATGCGCGTGAAAGCCATGGGTGGAGAAAAATTCCTACTCGATCAACTTCGGGCAGATGGTGGGGCTCGCCGGGTTGGTGAATTTTCGCTGACCGATGCTTCCATCTCGCGGGTAGACCACTTCATGGCCCAGACCATTTTGGATGAAAATTTCGGAGGAGAACACGGAAGTAGCCACATCGCGCTAGGCCAGTCCCTTAGCGAAACTTTTGCCGGACCTCCTGAAATCCTCGATAAAATGATGATGGATTCTCTTGGCTTAAACACCTCCGCCATCCACTGGGACTTAGTTAATACCGAAGAAAAAATTGTTACCGCAAACCTTGCCGATGGGGAAAAAGTGACTATTTACGAGGGCGGACGGTTCAAAATGGATTAAAACACCATGAATTTAAAAAAAGTTCCCTTTGATCCCCTTTCATGTGTTGACAAGATATGCGGGATGCTTATTTGTCTAATTGTGCGGTCTGACTGTCCTTTTTAAAAGGTCTCAGGCCGCTAATTCATGACACCGGAGAGTCCATGTCTGGAAAAGACGATAATAAAGAAATTAATGAACAGGAAACCGCGGCAACTGAAACTGAAGAAACCGCGGATGCTGAGAATGAAGTGACCCTAAGCGAAGACGAACTCAAAGCCCTCTGCCGCGAACACGTCTGTCCCGCATGTGATGTGATGGGAGAAGCCAAGGAAGAACGGCTCCGCGCACTGGCTGAGACGGAAAACATTAAAAAGAGACTCGCCCGCGAGACTGTTGAACTGAAAAAGTTCGCGGCGGACTCCATCCTTTCCGATCTGCTGCCTGTGCTGGACAACCTCGACCTCGCTCTTAACCACGCCCAGAACCTTGACGCCTGCAAAGACTTCGTGATCGGCGTGGATATGACCAGAAAAATGTTTCTGGAAACACTCGCCAAGCACGGCCTCGAAGCTGTGGGTAAGATAGGTGAAGAGTTCGACCCCAATTTTCATGAAGCCATGGGCATGGCACAGGATGCGGATCTTCCCGCTGAAAGCATCGCCCAGATCATGCAGTGCGGCTATGTCCTCAAAGGACGCGTTATCCGCCCTGCAAAAGTAATGGTCAATAAATTATCCTGATTTTTATAGCCTGCCCTCTTTACAACTGAGAATCAGGCCTTAAATCATAATGCAGTAAATTTGAAAATACATCTGGAGGAATTTATATATGTCTAAAATTATCGGAATCGACCTCGGTACTACCAACTCCTGCGTTTATGTTATGGAAGGTAAAGACCCCAAATGCGTTACCAACGCAGAAGGCGGCCGCACCACTCCCTCCATCGTAGGCTTCACTGACAAAGAACGCCTCGTTGGTGAAATCGCTAAACGTCAGGCTGTTACCAACCCTGAAAAAACCGTATTCGCCATCAAGCGTCTCATGGGCCGTCAGGCAAGTGCTCCTGAAGTAAAAAAATGGACTTCCCACTGCCCCTACCCCATCGTAGACGGCAAAGGCGGAGACGCTTGGGTTGAAATCGACGGCAAAAAATACAGCCCGTCTGAAGTTTCTGCAATCATTTTGCAGCAGCTCAAAAAAGACGCTGAAACCTACCTCGGAGAACCAGTAACCGAAGCAGTTATCACTGTCCCCGCATATTTCAACGACTCCCAGCGTCAGGCTACCAAAGATGCAGGCCGCATTGCAGGTCTTGAAGTAAAACGTATCATCAACGAACCCACCGCTGCTTCTCTGGCTTACGGCTTTGACAAGAAAGCCAACGAAAAAATCGCGGTATTCGACCTCGGTGGCGGTACCTTTGATATTTCCATCCTCGAAGTAGGTGACAACGTTGTTGAAGTTCGCGCTACCAACGGTGATACTTTCCTCGGCGGTGAAGACTTTGACAACGCTGTAATCCAGTACCTCGTCGATGAATTCAAACGTGAAAACGGCATTGACCTTTCCGCTGACCGTATGGCTCTTCAGCGTCTGAAAGAAGCTGGCGAAAAAGCAAAGAAAGAACTTTCCACTGCAATGGAAACTGAAGTTAACCTGCCCTTCATCACAGCTGACCAGAACGGTCCCAAGCACCTGATGGTCAAGATTTCCCGCTCCAAGCTGGAAAAACTGGTCGAAGACCTTGTTGATCGCACCAAGGCTCCCTGCCAGAAGGCACTGAAAGACGCAGGCCTGACCGCAGCAGACATTGACGAAGTTATTCTCGTCGGTGGTATGACTCGTATGCCTCTCGTTCAGCAGAAAGTGCAGGAATTCTTCGGTAAGGAACCTAACCGTTCCGTTAACCCGGACGAAGTTGTTGCAATGGGCGCATCCATTCAGGGTGGTATCCTTGCCGGTGACGTTAAAGACGTTCTCCTGCTCGACGTTACTCCTCTGTCTCTGGGGATCGAAACCATGGGCGGCGTTCTCACCAATCTCATCGAGAGAAACACCACCATCCCCACCCGCAAAAGCCAGGTGTTCACCACAGCGGCTGACAACCAGCCCTCCGTGTCCATCCACGTTATGCAGGGTGAGCGTCCCATGGCTGCCGATAACATGACCCTCGGTCGTTTTGAGCTGACCGGACTTCCCGCAGCTCCCCGCGGCGTACCCCAGATCGAAGTTACCTTCGACATCGACGCTAACGGTATTGTAAACGTATCCGCTAAGGATATGGGTACCGGTAAAGAACAGTCCATCCAGATCACTGCTTCTTCCGGTCTTTCCGAAGAAGACATCGAGAAGATGGTTAAAGATGCTGAGTCCCACGCTGAAGACGATAAGAAAAAGCAGGAACTCATTGAAGCCCGCAACCAGGCTGACTCTCTGATCTACACCACAGAGAAATCCCTGCGCGAAGTTGGCGACAACGTTGATGCTGAACTCAAAGCTGACATCGAAGCCAAAAGCGAAGAACTCAAAAAAGTTCTCGAAACTGAAGAGCCCGAAGCCATCAAACAGGCTACCGACGCTCTAGCTCAGGCTTCCCACAAGCTTGCTGAACAGCTCTACGCACAGCAGAATACTGCTGGCGCAGAAGGCGCAGCCGGTCCTGAAGGCGCAGCAGACGCTGGTGCAGCATCCGCAGACGAAGATGTCGTCGACGCAGACTTCACCGAAGTTAAAGACGAGAAAAAATAATTAGCGTCCGCACTTGCATAGCTGATTAGTAAAGTATAATTTAATCCGGCCTTCATTAGTAAATGAAGGCCGGATTTTTTTTGCCTCCGGCGGCTTAAACCCTTTCAATAGGCTTCGCCACTTCGTTAGACTATCCCGTCTTTTAGGCATTAAACTTGACGAATTTACTTTCATGGGCCACAAACTTTGCATGGAAAACTCAATGAATAGAGACAAGGCCGCGCGCCTTTCAAATCATATTTTTGCTATTGTGCTTCTGGCGACTTTTATCTTTGCCGCATCGGGCTGTATTTCACTCCAGAAACAGCCGGTAAAAATGCTTACTGTTTCCACAGAAATGCTGACAACACAGGCACTGGTCAGTGAAGCGGACAAGGCTTGGCGGACACGGGATTACATCACCAGCGAACTTTACTACACCAGACTGCTGGAGCGCACCGACATCCCGGAACGGGTAATCCTCCCGGCCACGGAAAGACTGGCGGTAAGCTCATTCAAATCCGGGCACTATCATGAAGCCGAAGCCCGCCTTGAACAATGGAAAAAACTTTCCGATGAAGCGAGCAACTCTCCGGTCTGGCAGAGCTACTACTTCGACACTCTCACAGCCATCAAAGATTTTCCTAAGCTGAGAACCCATCTTTCCCAGACCATGGAAGACCCTTTCCTGCCTTGGGAGATCCGCTCTACAGCAGGTAAGAATCTTTCCGGCATGACTCAGGATGCCGGTTCTCTGGAAGCACTTGAAAGGCTCTACGCCATTGCTCCCGAAGAGACCAACAAAAAGGAGCTGGAACAATGGGTCATGAAAGGTCTTGAAGAAAAGAGCAAGGCTGAAATCGACGTCATGGCCACTCTCGTTCCCAGCGGTGCAAACCTGAAATTTCCCTACGAATTGCTTGTTTTCGAAAAAGCGGTTCGGCAATCTGAAGCTACCGAATACTGGCCAATGTCATGGCGCACCATGAGCGGAATCATCCAGAACGGCCAAATCGCTGATAGAACTTTCTTCACCGCTATTCTGAGCAGGCTTGAAGGTGAATACGGCATCCCGCGTGTTGGCATCGCCCTCGTATTACCCATTTCCGGTCGCTTTCAGGAATACGGTTGGAAAATCGTGCGCGGTGCGGGTGCAGCCCAGTGGGAAATGACCAAGGCCGGACTCGACGTAGACGTACAGGTCATCAACACCGAAGCACCGGACTGGCTGGAAAAGCTCCAGAATCTGCCCCCGTGGTACACCACCATCGGTGGCCCCATCAGCGTTAAAGCATTCAAACAAATGGAACAGACCGGAATTTACGCGGACAAAGTTACCTTCTCTTTCCTTGCCAAACCCGGCAATTTAGAGGAAGGCAAGCAGGCTTGGAGATTTTTCTCCAGCCCTGAGGACCAGATTCGCTCCACACTCGACCTTGCGGTCAACGATCTGGGAATCACCAAGCTGGCCGTGCTTTATCCGCAGGAAAAATTCGGCCGCCAGATGTCCAAAAAATTCTTTGATATGGCCTCCATGCGCGGAGCTAAAATCACCGGCATGAAATCATACCCGCCTCGCGATTTCCCCAAATGGGGAAAAGTTGTTGGGCAGCTGGTTCGTGCTCCCCAGAAACAGGCTCAGAACGAAGCGGAAGGTCTGGGCGAGGATGCACCCCTTGCTGAAACAGACTTCGGTGCGGTATTCATTCCCGACACATGGCATCAGGCACAACTCTTGATTCCGCACTTCTTTTTTCATGAGGCAGACACACTTGTCTTCCTCGGCCCGGAACTCTGGAGTCAGGCTCTTAACTCCGCCCGTGACGTTGAAGCTCGCAACCTGCGTCTGACCGTTGCGCCCGGAGCATGGTGGCCTGCCAGTGACGGAGCCGCGCGCCTCAAACATGTGATGAATCGCGAAGGTCTCGGCACACCTGACTTCTGGGTTGCGCTTGGTTACGATTTTATCAAATTTGCAGGCCGTCTCGGCACCTTTTCCGAAGGCTGGACCGCTGAGACCGTCAATGCCCGTATCAACGATGCACAGCACATGGATTTTAGTCTCGCGCCTATCAGCTGGAACGCAGAAGGCCATGCAAGCCAGAAGCTTTACCTTTTCCGCCCCGAGCAGAACGGCAAGACCCGCATTGATGCGGATCTGGTCAGCAACACTCTCGCCAAGGCCAAGGCCAGACGCGAGGCGCGTGTAAAAGCCTGGGAAGAAAAGCAGGCTGAATTCGAAGCCAAGCAGGCCGAAGCTGCTGAACTTGACGGATCTAAGACTGAACAATAGATTGCCTTCGGCGGGTTTAAACCCTTTTGCAAAAGGGTTTAAAAATCCCAAAACCTTTTATTATGGCTTCGCCGCTATCATACAATAATGCTATTAGGAGAAACCAATGAGTGATGAGAAACTCAATCTTGAGGAAGTAGCGCGAGTTGCGCGACTGGCCCGTCTTGATCTTTCAGAAGAAAAAACTGAACTTTTTGCAGGACAGCTCAATAACATCCTCTCATACATGGACAAGTTGAACGAGATCGACACCAGCGAAGTGGAGCCCATGTTCAGCCCGGTAGAACACACCACCAGACTGCGCAAAGATGAGGTCAGGAAAGAACACACCAGAGATGAAATTCTTTCCAATGCGCCTGATTCTGACGGTAAATATTTTGTTGTACCTAGAATTGTTTAACTTGAATACGCGAGATATATAATGTCCTCACTCATAGAAAAATCACTCACTGAAATCCACGCCATGCTCATGGCCAAGGAAGTGACCGCCACAGAAGCTGTCAAAGCCTGCCTTGAGCAGATCACAAAAAGCGAACCCGCAACCAAAGCCCTGCTGACCATCTGCAACGATGAAGCACTCAAACAGGCCGAAGAAATGGACGCTGCTGGTCCTGATGCATCCAAGCCGCTTTGGGGTGTTCCGGTTGTCATCAAAGACGCACTGGCTACTAATGGCATCCCCACTACCGCAGGCTCCAAGATCCTCGAAGGATTCACCCCCTTTTACGATTCCACCGCAGTTGCCAAGCTCAAGGAAGCAGGTGCCATCATAGTAGGTAAGGCAAACATGGACGAATTCGCCATGGGTTCCACCACGGAGAATTCCGCCTACCAGACCACCACCAACCCTTGGGATTCCAGCCGCGTACCCGGCGGTTCTTCCGGCGGTTCCGGCGCAACCATCGCATCCGGACAGTGTTTCGCAGCACTGGGTACCGATACTGGTGGCTCCATCCGTCTTCCCGCATCTTTCTGCGGCTGCGTAGGCGTTAAGCCCACCTATGGCCGCGTATCCCGTTACGGCATGATCGCCTACGGTTCTTCCCTCGATCAGATCGGTCCCATGACCAGAACTGTCGAAGATGCCGCCCGCGTGCTAAACGTAATCGGCGGACATGATCAGCGCGATTCCACTTCCGCTGATCAGCCCATGGACGATTTCGTAGCCGCCCTTGAAGAGCGCAAGGATCTTTCCGGCCTGACCATCGGCCTGCCCGAAGAATACTGGGGCGAAGGTCTTTCCGAAGAAGTTTCCGAAGCCTGCCGCGCCGCAATCGCCAAGGCCGAGGAACTGGGCGCCAAGACCGTTCCGGTTAAGCTTTCCATGACCGAATACGCCATTGCCACCTACTACATCATCGCAATGGCTGAAGCCAGCTCCAACCTGTCCCGTTTCGACGGCGTACGCTACGGTCACCGCACCGAAGATCCCAAGGAACTGGCAGAGCTTTACACCAAATCCCGCACCGAAGCTTTCGGTGACGAAGTCCAGCGCCGTATCATCATCGGTACCTACGTACTTTCCGCAGGTTACTACGATGCATATTACCGCAAGGCCGCCCAGATTCGCCGTCTGCTGCGCGAAGACTTCAACAAGGCATTCGAATCCTGCGATCTCATCGCAAGTCCCGCATGCCCCACCACAGCCTTCCCCGTGGGTGAGCTGACTTCCGATCCATTACAGATGTACTTGCAGGATATCTTCACCATCTCCCTCAACTTAGTGGGAATGCCCGGTATGTCCTTGCCTGTAGCATTCGGCAAGGAAACCAAAATGCCCGTAGGTCTCCAGTTCATGGCTCCCGCCTTTGATGAAAAGACCATGCTGCAAGCTGCGCACATCCTTGAGAAGAACCTCCCGGAACTGCCCAAGGTTAAGCTCTAGCACGCAAATAGATTGAGTTTCTTAATCCCCACGCTCAAACGAGTGTGGGGATTTTCTTATGATCAGCGGTAAGATATCAAGCTTTGCAGCCTTTCAAGTACTATTTCAACACTTTTGATTATTATCCCTCTAAATAATTTCTTCCGACTTTTCAGTGCCTTAGATTGATAATCAAAAGAAATGTCGATTTAATGCACATTTTTCTCAGAGTATTGCTTGACATTACCCGAGGAAAAGAGGATTGTCTCTTCATCAAACACCAGCCGTACCCGTGAAGGCACGGTCCAACTGTGACTAGCGCTGGTTTAAATTGAACATGTCTATCGAGGAGCCGAGTACGCATCTTGTACGCGGCCCTTTTTTTTGGTGCACGGGCGCTAATATAATTTTTTATTTTTTTTGGAGTATTTTGAATGTCTAAGAATATCTATGTTGGTAACCTGCCTTGGTCTGCTACTGAAGAAGAAATCCGCGCATCCTTTGAAGCTTTCGGTGAAGTTGTTTCTGTTAAACTTATCGAAGATCGCGAAACCGGTCGCCCCCGTGGTTTTGGTTTCGTAGAAATGGATGATAACGGTGCTCTCGAAGCTATCGACGCTCTCGACGGTAAAGACTTCGGTGGTCGTAACCTCAAGGTTAACGAAGCCAAGCCTAGAGCAGAACGCCCCCGCTGGTAGTCTGTTTCCGTAAGTCTTAAAAGACTTTTTAGCGCCCGGTTCTCTTTTGAGAATCGGGCGTTTTTTTGTTTGGTGCGAAAGAAACTCACGCTCTACTCTTTTCCTCTGGATTAAACATAACCTTATAAGATATAAAATCTCCACTTACTGAGAATCGCCATTTAAAAGAGGTACACATGGGCTGTTGCATTGGGGAGAAGCATAGTAATTGGTGCGAAGATTACGACATCGTCTATATTGATGCTGAGGGGAAAAAGTATTGTATTTTTCATGCTCCTGCTGAGTGTAAGTTTACTGAGCTTTATGATGCGCGCGAGGGTGGCGATAAGCCTGACTTGATGGAGGCGGAGCAGTTTAATGGAATGGTGTTTGATCGGATTCAGGGGGTTATTGAGGCTGGGGAGGATGAAGAACGGGATGAGTGGCAGTGGAGAGACTGGAATCCTAGATGCAATTTTGCAGACACTATTTTTCCTTACGACATTTCATTTTCAGAATATAGTGAAGAAAACGAAATGTATTTACCCCCAATAAATTTCATCAGCTCACAGTTCCGCGGGGCCGCTTATTTCCGCAGCTCACAGTTCCGCGGGGCCGCTTATTTCCGCAGCTCACAGTTCCGCGGGGCCGCTTATTTCCGCAGCTCACAGTTCCGCGGGGCCGCTTATTTCCGCAGCTCACAGTTCCGCGGGGCCGCTGATTTCAGCAGCTCACAGTTCCGCGGGGCCGCTGATTTCATCAGCTCACAGTTCCRCGGGGMCGCTGATTTCAGCAGCTCACAGTTCCGCGGGGCCGCTGATTTCAKCAGCTCACAGTTCCGCGGGGCCGCTGATTTCAGCAGCTCACAGTTCCGCGGGGCCGCTGATTTCAGCAGCTCACAGTTCCGCGGGGCCGCTGATTTCATCAGCTCACAGTTCCACGGGGACGCTGATTTCCGCAGCTCACAGTTCCGCGGGGATATAATTTTTTCGTCAGCTTCTTTTAAAAAAATCACATTTTATAAAGCGGAGTCACGAAAACAGGCTAATTTTGATAATGTCAGTTTTGTTAATTCTACCTTTGACCAAATGGAATTCAAGGGACCAGTTTATTTTGACAATTCATCATTTGAAAATAAAACCTCTTTTAAAAACACTATATTTCATGAATATTCCAACTTTGAACAAACCGAATTCAATGGTCCAGTATCGTTCAGGCACGCCCTGTTCAAAGAGTGGACCTACTTCCGCAATTCTAAATTTAATGATGAAACATCATTCGCCGGAACAATTTCTAAGGAAACAATTTTAATCGAACTAGTTGATCTATCTCACTTGAAACTAACCGAAACAAACATTGAATCATTTAGATTTACAGAATGTACATGGCCTGAAGTAAAAGGCATGAATGCCGTCTCTGATGAACTAGTTTTGAAAGATAAAGAACGATTCAAAACACTTGAAGAGATCTACCGCCGACTAAAAAAAGTAGCCCGTGAAAACAATGATGAAATACAAGCATCAGCTTGGCATTATAAAGAAAAGGAAATGCTTAGAGAGCAACTAAAAAAGACTTCTTTAAAACCACTGCTACTAATTATAGCCTTTCTAGGTTCTGTTGTAATTGCATTACTTGCAGGCAGCACATCATATGTATCGGTTATGCTGCTAGCAATTATATGCATCATTTACTGCCCGGATGGGTTCAAAAAGCACAAAAGATGGTTCGCTAAAATTTATTTGAATATCTACTATGTTATCAGTGGATACGGAGAGAAACCGTTCAGGGCTGGATTCTTATTTTTCACGATGGTGCTATTACCATTCGCAGTTCAGTTTTATCTAAATTTTGAAAACGACAACACCAATTGGATCAAGGATGCTGTATGGTACATGCCATTGCTAAAAGTTAAATTTCCAACGGAAATTATGTTTGACGGCTACCACTACCTCCTTAAAGGCCTCTCAGTATCCGCCATAACCCTCCAAGCCGCCCTCTTCGGTTTTGCCCTGCGAAACAAGCTGCGCCGCTAATAGAACGCAAAAATTCCCCGCACTCGGATGAGTGCGGGGCTTTAAAACTTCATATAAAATAAGAGCTACTTAACTTCGCCAGCCTCAAAACCGATCTTGGTGATGGTTTCCTTGACCTTGGCTTCATCTACCGGGCTGGATTCTTCATAGGTAACGCATGAGTCTTCAAGACTGACTGTTAAGTCAGTAACGCCTTCGATACCACTAAGAGCCTTCTCGACGGATCTTACGCAATGCATGCAGCTCATGCCTTTTACTTCTACTTTTTTCATGGATAATCTCCTTTATTCACTTCTGAATACTTAAGCTATTTTGGAGCGCGGAAAAATTCACCGCCCTGTTCTCTAATTGAGAACTCGTATCATGTAGTTATAAAAGCATCAACTCAATTAATTATTCTCAATCCACTCAATAGCTTCAGCAAAATTGAGAGTCCCGGTGTAGATTGCCTGACCGGAAACTGCGCCTTCGAGACCTTTGGATACCAGCGGCTGAAGATTGATTACATCCTCAAGAGTCGCTACGCCACCGGCTGCGATAACCGGAAGCTTGGTCTTGGAACAAAGCTCTGCCATTGCATTTACGTTTACACCTGTCTGCATGCCGTCACGGCTGATGTCGGTGTAGATGATGAATGCGGCTCCGGCAGCTTCGATACGAGGGATGATGTCGAAAATGGAGATACCAGCATCTTCTACCCAGCCGCGAGACTTGAGCTGTCCGTTAACTGCATCGAGAGACACCCCGATCTGACCGGAGAACTTGGCGCAGAGCTTAGCAAAAGTTTCCTCGTCCTCAAGGGCCATGGTGCCTATGATGAGTCGCTTAACGCCTGCTTCAATATATTTGGAAGCAATTTCAATATCACGGATACCGCCACCGAGCTGCACCGGAATGCTGAGCTGGCTGCAAATATCTTTGATGAGGTCAAAATTCTTGGGCATTCCACTGAATGCGCCGTCAAGATCTACTACGTGCAGATACCTTGCGCCCTGATTTTCCCAGTAGTTAGCCTGGGCAACGGGATCACTGGAAAATACGGTGACAGCATCAGCCTGTCCCTGTGAGAGGCGTACGCATACGCCGTCCTTGATATCCACAGCGGGAAAAACGATCATAAACCAAGCTCCATAAGTCCTGTCTCAAGAGCTTCATCAGTAAGTTGCATTGCGGTAACCCACTTGCCGCCGCGCTTAAAGAAAGTGCCAGCTTCCAGCATGTTCTCGGTTAGAGGCTGCTGGGTTTCGTCGTAATGAAATCTTCTGATGATGCGCCTGTTGTTAACATCGATAAGATACAGATCAATAATCACAGATGCGGGCTGGATGTTGAAATCCGCCTTCTGCATGCCGCGCAGGTCCTGCCAGAAAAGAATCTGCGGAACCAGAATATAGTCGGCGCTCATGCACTGGCCGACCTTTACCCAATAAGCAAAAGCGGCTTCGCGACGGCCACCTAAATTTTCGAAAACTTCAATTTCCTGACACTGGCGGGTAATGGCAGGTCGCGCAAAAGCGGTAACATTGTGCTTGGAAAGCACGCCAACCATTTTTGCATCAAGCTGCTGCAAGATATCCTTCTTGATAGGCTTGCCTTCATGAGGCAGATACCCAGCCAGAAGTTCCCAATTGAACACTGGATTGGTGAACCCGGCAACCGCAAGCTTTCCTGTAGGACGCGGGAGTTTAACAATCTCACTCTTACTGGCACAACCACCGAGAGCGACAAGGGCGAAAACGCAGAGAATAAGTAGAGGGAAAAGCCGTTTCATTAATCGAGACTCCCTTTAGTACTGGAAACACCTTGTCTTTCAACGGACAGGGCATTGCGGAAAGCAAGACCTAAAGCCTTGAACGCACCCTCGAGCAGGTGGTGACCGTTGCGTCCGTATTCAAACTTGATGTGCAGGTTCATACCGGCCTTGAAAGCCAGTGATTTGAAAAATTCACGCCAGACATCCCTTTCATCCCCGGCAATTATCGGGGGCAGGATGTCGTCATCATACACAAGATAGGCCCTTCCTGAAAGGTCAATTACGACCTCCACCAAAGCCTCATCCATGGGGACTTTAGCAAAACCGATACGGTTGATGCCTTTTTTATCTCCCATGGCCTCGGACAGGGCCTGCCCGAAAACAATGGCAATATCTTCAAGCGTATGGTGCGAATCAATTTCGAGATCACCCTTGCACTTCAGATCAAGATCAAATCCGGCCCAGAAACTCATCAGGGTCAGCATATGGTCGGCAAACCCCACCCCGGTGTCAATATCAGTACGGCCTTCGCCGTCAATATTAAGCTTCAGGGAAATATCGGTTTCCTTGGTGGTACGGGCAATTGATGCGGATCTATGTGACAAAACCAACCTCTCTTGGTGTGCGGCCTCTTTGACAGCCATTACATTTCAATCAAATCTTCGTCGTAACCGGAATCTTTAGCCTTGGGCTTCTTTTTCTTCTCAGCTTCAGGCTTTTTTTCAGCAGCAGGCTTAGCTTCGGAAGAATTGTCTTCGCCAGCAAGTTCTGCGCCTTCTCCACCATCAGGGCCGGAATCATCCGGGCCGTCATTTTCAGCCTGGGCCTTTTTCAGCTTCCTGCCGCCGCGCTTACCGAAAAAGTAAGCCACCCAAATACCGATCTCATAAAGAATAATCAGGGGTCCGGCCATCAGAGTCTGAGTCATGACGTCCGGCGGAGTCAGAAGTGCGGAGCAGATAAAGCAAACCAGAATTGCGTACTTGCGTTTGCTGCGCAGTCCTTCGGCAGTAACGACACCCAGTCTGGCAAGGAAAAAGATAAACAGCGGTAGCTCAAAAATAATCCCAAAAGCAAAGAGTAGCTTGAGAGAAAATCCCAAATACTCACGCAGGGTCGGCATTGGCCTAATGAACTCATCAGCAAAACCCATGAAAAATTCACAGCCGAAAGGGAACACCACGTAATACCCGAACAAGGCTCCGCCCACAAAGAAAAATGCAGACAGAAAAGCCAGCGGGATCATCCACTTACGCTCATGCTCGTACAGCCCGGGCGCAATAAACCCCCAGACTTGGGCGAAAATATATGGAGAAACAGTAAAAATCCCGGCCACAAAAGCAACCTTAAGATAAGTAACAAAACCTTCAGGCAGGGAAGTAAAAATCAGTGTGGAATCAGGAGGCAGAACCGCAACCAGCGGTGCCATGAGCAGGGAAAATAACGGCTTGGCAAAAGAATAACAGGCCAGAAAACCGAGACCACAAGCCAGAAAAATCCTGACAAAACGGCGGCGCAATTCTTCCAGATGCTCCAGAAAAGTCATGGGAGCTTCTTCTTCGTCCAGCTCCTCATCGTCTTCGTCTGCGTCCTCATCATTCTCAGCAGAATCCTTTTCCGCCAACGCGGAATCAGCCGCATCTTTTTCAGCAGGAAGTCCGGCTTCGGACTCTGTGCTTTCGGCGTTTTCCTCTTCGGAATTCAAGGACTCCTCGGCAGTATCCTCAGCCTGTTTTTTATCTTCAGGATTCTCCTGCCCTACTTCACGCGAATCTTTCTCCGCTGAACTCATGCTTTCTCGCTCTCGGTCTTAGGTGCTTCAGCAACTTTTTCTTCAGTGTCAGAAGTCTGTTTTTCAGCCTCGGCCTGACGTGCTTTTTCCATAGCTTCAGCTTCAGCTTTCTTGCGTGCAGCTTCGCGATTAGCATCTTCCTTCTGCACCCTTTCTTCGTCAGCAGCGGAAATTTCAGCATCCAGAGTGCTTTTCACATCATTGGACATCTTCTTTACTTCGGAAAGACCTTTACCAAGATTCTTGATAAGTTCCGGAAGTTTCTGGGGTCCGATGAGAATAAGAGCTACAACCAAAATTACGATAAGTTCTGTTGAACCGATACCGAACATATTAATTCCTTCTTCGTTGCGACAATAAAAAACACGCTAATGCGCGGAAAGCCGACACGGACCCAATTGGAACCCAGCGTAGACTTTTTCAAAATTTGCTGACGTCTTGTAACCGATTTCTAAAACTTTATCTACGTCTTATCGCCACTGAAATTCAGTGTAACCGGCTCACCTTCAACTATTTGCCAATTAATACCGCAAGACACATAGCATTCAACATAACCAGCTTAACAGGTCATCGCTCTTATCTTTTGTTTAGCATCATATTATTTATCCGGGCAGACGCACGAAATCACCTTCTCAACAATTATATTTTTTTGAAAAAAAATGCCCCCGACAAAAAGTCGAGGGCATTTAAATAATTCAATTACGGGAAATAAATTATTCCCATTCGATGGTTGCCGGCGGCTTGGAGGAAATATCCAGCACAACACGGTTAACACCTTTTACCTCGTTGATGATCCGGTTGGACATACGGGCGAGGATATCGTTAGGGATGCGGGACCAATCAGCGGTCATGGCATCGAGACTGTCTACCATGCGCAGTGCAATGACGTGCTCATAAGTACGGTCATCACCCATTACGCCGACAGTCTTGAGCGGCAGCAGAACAGCGAAGCCCTGCCAGACCTTGCGGTACCAGCCGGAAGCATGCATTTCATTCTGTACGATCTTGTCAGCCTGACGCAGGATTTCAAGACGCTCTTCAGTGATTTCACCCAGAATGCGGATAGCGAGACCCGGACCGGGGAAAGGCTGACGCCAGATAATGAACTCGGGCAGACCCAGTTCGTAAGCAACCTTACGGACTTCGTCTTTGAAAAGTTCACGCAGAGGTTCAACCAGCTCGAGATCCATATCTTCGGGCAGTCCGCCAACATTGTGGTGAGACTTGATTACTGCGGAGGGGCCTTTAAAAGATTCGGACTCGATTACATCGGGGTAAAGAGTTCCCTGCGCGAGGAATTTAACATCCTTGAGCGCGGTTGCTTCTTCGTTGAAAACATCAATGAAGGTGTAACCGATAAGCTTGCGCTTCTTCTCAGGATCTTCAACGCCTTCAAGCTTATCAAGGAAAAGCTTTGCGGAATCAACGCACTTAACGTTGAGTTCAAAATGCTCTTCAAGGAAGCCGATGACTTCTTCACGCTCGTGCATACGCAGCAGACCGTTATCAACAAAGATGCAATGCAGTCTTTTGCCGATGGCCTTGTGCAGCAGAACAGCAACAACAGTAGAATCAATACCACCGGAAAGGCCGAGAACAACCTGATTGTCACCAATCTGTTCGCGCATTTCCTTGATGCAGTTCTCTACGAAAGAGGACATGGTCCAGTCAGCTTTAAGACCGGCAATTTTGAAAACAAAGTTGTTGATGATGGTAGTACCGCTCTCGGTGTGGGCCACTTCGGGGTGAAACTGGAGAGCGTACATTTTCTTGTCATCATTAGCCATGGCTGCGAAAGGAATGGATTCGGTAGTACCGCAAACTTCAAAACCTTCGGGAATAGCTTCAACGCGATCACCGTGGCTCATCCAGACGGTGAGTTTTTCCACGTCTTCGATTCCTTCGAAGAGAGCGCAATCAGCAGAGCCTTTAAATTCGGCGCGGCCGTATTCACGGTCTTCGGAAGAAACAACGCGACCACCGAGATCGTTGGTCATAAGCTGCATGCCGTAGCAAATGCCCAAAACAGGCACGCCCAGCTCAAGCAGAGAAGGATCAAGCTGCGGAGACTCATCTTCCAAAACGGAGGAAGGACCACCGGAGAGGATAAGCGCACCGGGATTGAGATCCTTGATCTTCTGCGGATCAACATTACAAGGGTGAATTTCGGAATATACACCCGCTTCACGGATTCTACGGGCGATCAGCTGAGTAAACTGAGAACCGAAATCCAGAATAATTACTTTATTATCGTGCTGCATGACGACTCCTGATTAGTAGGAATCAACCCGGTAGTTGGGTGCTTCCTTGGTAATAATTACATCATGTACGTGGCTTTCCTTGAAACCGGCGGGAGACATGCGGGTGAACTGTGCTTTTTCTGACATTTCAGCAATATTAGCACAACCAACATAACCCATACCGGAACGGAGTCCGCCGATTATCTGGTAGACACTGTCGGAAACTGGTCCTTTGTAAGGAACTCGGCCGACGATTCCTTCAGGAACCAGTTTGTTGGTATCCTTCTGGAAGTAACGGTCAGAACTACCCTTCTTCATTGCGTCGATGGAACCCATGCCGCGATAGAGTTTGTAGCTACGACCTTGATAAAGAACTTTTTCACCGGGGCTTTCATCAGTACCAGCGAACATGGAGCCCATCATTACGGTATTAGCACCCGCAACCAGAGCCTTAACAACATCGCCGGAGAACTTGATACCACCATCACCGATCACGCATACGCCGCGTTCCTGACAAGCACGAGCTGCTTCCATGATAGCGGTGATCTGCGGAACACCTACACCTGCAACAACGCGGGTGGTGCAGATAGAACCGGGACCGATACCAACTTTAACAGCATTAACACCGGCATCGATAAGTGCCATAGCGCCGTCGTAAGTCGCGATGTTACCGCCTATGATCTGAACATCGGGGTAGCAGGAACGAAGTTCCTTAATGGAATCAAGGATACCCTTGGAATGACCATGAGCGGAATCAAGAGTAAGAAAGTCAACACCACCGGAAATAAGCGCAGAGCTGCGTTCCATAAGATCACGACCAACGCCGACAGCAGCACCTACACGCAGGCGACCAGCTGAATCCTTGGCAGCATTGGGGTACTTTTTAACCTTGTCGATATCTTTAATTGTGATCAGCCCGGTAAGTTTATTTTCCTCGTCAACAACCAGCAGTTTTTCAATGCGGTTGGTGTGCAGATGACGTTTTGCTTCTTCTGAAGAAGTTCCTTTCAGCACGGTCACGAGGTTACGGCTGGTCATCACTTCGGAAACAGGAACATTACGGTCGGTAATGAAACGAACGTCACGATTAGTAATGATACCTACAAGGTGCTCACCCTTTACAACAGGAAAACCGGAAATCTTGAATTCGGCCATAAGGTCGAGAGCCTTGCCCACAGTATCATCAGGATGAACTACGATGGGATCGGTAACCATACCGGACTCAGACTTTTTAACCCTTTCAACTTCACGGACCTGATCGCGTACGCTCATATTTTTATGAACAACGCCGACACCGCCATGACGGGCCATCTGGATCGCCATCTTGGACTCGGTGACAGTATCCATTGCGGCACTGACCAGTGGGATTCCAAGAGTGATCTCTTCGGTGAGTTTGGCGGATACGTCCACACTATCGGGAAGAACTTCCGAATAGGCGGGCAAAAGCAGAACATCGTCAAAAGTCAGAGCCTGACCTACTACCTTTTCCATATTGCCCTCGCAAAATGATTTGAAATATTATCTAAAAGAAAAGAGAAATCATTACATTATGATTCCTCTCAAGGGACCGCCCCGGTCGTTTTTGGCGATCTACCGGGCAGCGGTGCCATCAGTTTCACAGGAGTTTTGGCAGGTTCTTCCCTGCCGGGAATTTCAATCTTTTATGAACTGATTATATACTTTTTTGCCACGGACTCAAGGCCGTAACCAAAAAGTTATTAAAAGTGTTCGGCACCGCATATTTGCAAGGCCGATTTTTGTCAATACTTATATTGCCTCCAGAAGCTCTTCGAGGGACAGAGAATCCTAGTATATTTTTTCACAAAAAGCAGCGAAGCCTAACTAAAAAAAGTTTGGGATTCTCAAACCCTTTTCAAAGGGTTTGAGCCGCCGGAGGCAAAATCAATCATTATTAAAAGCGCATAGCGCATCAAAACAAATGCCCCCGGCAGGCCGCCGGAGGCATTCGATGTACTATCTACAATCCGAGATATGCTTTTTTGATATCCTCGTTATCAAGAAGCTTATCGCTGGTGTCAGAAAGAATAATCTCCCCGTTTTCCATAACGTAACCACGATGCGCTGTCTTCAGGGCGAGATTCGCATTCTGCTCAACCAAGAAAACAGTCGTGCCGCTCTCTTCGTTGATTTTCTTAACTATCTCAAAAATCTGACGGATGATCAGCGGAGCAAGTCCGAGCGAAGGTTCATCAAGTAGCAAAAGCTTGGGCCGGGCCATAAGCGCGCGGGAAATTGCCAGCATCTGCTGCTCACCACCGGAAAGGTTACCACCAAGCTGCTTGCGACGTTCCCAGAGGATAGGAAAAAGCTCAAATACATGATCCATATCAGCTTTGACGCCATCCTTATCATCACGCAGAAACGCGCCCATATCGAGATTCTCGGTAATGGTCAGATCAGGAAAGATAAGACGCCCTTCAGGAACCTGCGAAATTCCCATCTTTACGATCTTGTCCGGCTTGGCCTTATGGATAGGCTCACCGTTGTAAAGAACTTCACCTGTGCGGGGAGGCACAACACCGCTGATAGTCATCAGAGTAGTGGTTTTGCCTGCTCCGTTGGCCCCGATGAGGGTGATAATTTCACCCTGCCCTACTTCAATATTAATATTGCGCAGAGCCTGAATATTTCCATAAAAGGTATTTACGTTTTTAAGTTTAAGCATCGACGAGTTCCTCCCCGAGATAAGCCTTGATTACAGCGGGGTTCTCGCTGACTTCCTGCGGTGTGCCGTGCGCAATTTCACGCCCGTATTCAAGCACGAACAAACGGTCCGACAAAGACATAACCATCTTCATATCATGTTCAATGAGCAGAACCGAGATTTTATGCTTGTCCTTAATGGAAACGATCAGCTCTTCAAGTTCTGTTGTTTCCTGCGGGTTCATACCTGCTGCGGGTTCGTCCAAAAGTAGAATGAATGGATCGGTTGCTAAAGCACGGGCTATTTCCAGCCTACGCTGTGCACCATAAGGCAGGTTGCGGGCCAATTCATCAGCAAACTGGTCAAGACCGAGTTCCTGCAAAAGTTCATAACTCTTAAGGATGGTCTCCTGCTCTTCCCTGCGGGTTCGAGGATCACGAAAAACCGCGCCGAGGAAGGTAGCCTTGGTCCGGCAATGACAGCCTATCATGACATTTTCAATCACTGACATTGAAGGAAAAAGCCTGATATTCTGGAATGTACGGGCCATTCCCATTTCTGTCACTTTATTAGGCTTCATGCCGTTAATGCGTTTGAAGCCCTCGCCATACGGATCAATATTAACATCACCCTCAGTGGGGTTATATATTCCGGTAATGCAGTTGAAGAAAGTTGTCTTACCCGCTCCGTTGGGTCCGATAAGAGCTACGATCTCACCTTCTTTCACATCAAGATCAACATCATCCAGGGCGCGCAGACCGCCAAAATCTTTACTGACGCCCTTAACTTCAAGAACTGTTCTTCTTTCATTACTCATGGGCGCCACCTAAAGCCTTTTTCACTGCGCTGATATCAATTTTTTTGCGAACATCCCGAACCAGTCCCTGTGGCCTGAAAACCATAACCAGAACCATGGTCGCACCGAAAATGAGCATGCGATATTCCGAAAAATCCCGCATATACTCCGGTAACAAAATCAGTACAAGTGCACCAAGAATTACCCCGAGAATTGAGCCCATACCACCGAGAACAACGATGGAAAGAATGATTGCCGACTCAAGGAAGGTGAATGATGCCGGGTTGATGAAAGTAGTTTTGGCAGCAAAGACAACACCGACCAGCCCTGCCCATGTAGCACCCAGCGAGAAGGCCATCAGCTTGGTCTTCATCTTATCGATACCCATGGCCTGACAAGCAATTTCATCTTCACGAAGAGCCTGCCATGCACGTCCGATACGGGAGTTCTTGAGCCTGTTGACTACAAAGATGGTAAAAATAACCATGACCAGCATCAGATAGTACATAAAATTGATCTGGGCCATAAACCCTTTGGCAAAACCAAAAAACTCAGGACGAGCAATATTGGAAATACCGGAAGGTCCATGGGTGAATGTCCCCCAGTTTTCCAGCACAAGGCGGATAATCTCACCAAAGCCAAGGGTTACGATGGCGAGATAGTCACCGCGCAAACGCAGCACCGGAAAACCGAGCAAGATACCACAAAGAGCACCCAGCAAAGCACCGAGCGGCAAAGCCACCCAGAAGCTTATTCCCCAATACATGTTCATGAGTGCGTAGGAATAAGCCCCTACCGCATAAAATGCCACAAAACCGAGGTCGAGCAATCCCGCCAGACCTACAACAATATTCAACCCCAGCCCCAGCACCACGTAAATAAGTGCCGAGGTCATAACGTTAACCTGATACATTGAAAACAGTTTGGGAAATGCAACGGCAAAACCGGCCACAGCTATAAGTGCAGGCCAGTATACTTTGGGGTTGGACATGAGTTTGCTGAAAAGGGTTACCTTTTCAACGCTGGCCTGCTCTTCTGCCTTCTGGCCCTTTTCCTTGCGCTCCAGCATAAAACGCCAGAGGTAGGATAAAACAAAAGCAGCTACCCCTACATATAAAACCCGGTCAAAATGCCAGGTTACAGACTTATCAATGGTATTCACGAAGACCCCCATAATGGGCAGGGTCAAAAACATGAACCACAATGAAGCCAGTATAGATTTTTTCAAGCCTTCCATATTAAAAATTATCCATTTTTATCATTTTTAATCAGCGGGAGACAGCTCCCGCACCATCAGCCGAGCTGTTACACCTTCTGGATCGGAGCCTTTCCAAGCAACCCGGAAGGCCTGAAGATGAGGATAAGAACCAGCAATGCGAAGGCGAAAACATCTTCGTAGTCACTGGAAACATATCCGGTGCAGAAACTCTCGGTCCAGCCGAGAATAAGACCGCCCAGCATAGCACCGGGAACGGAACCGATTCCGCCGAGAACAGCGGCTGTGAAAGCCTTGATACCAGCGATAAACCCAATAAAAAAGTTGATCTGCCCAATGTGTGAGGCAATAAGCACCCCGCCCACGGCCGCAAGAGCGGAACCGATAACAAAGGTGGCTGAAATAACCTGATCAACATTGATGCCTACGAGCATAGCCATTTTACGGTTCTGAGCCGTGGCGCGCATGGCCTTACCCATTCTGGTAAATTTGATAAAAAGATTAAGAGCAACCATAACCACTGCGGCTACGACAATGATGACAAAGTCAGATGAGCCGACCATGGATTCATACTTCCCGAGAAAATTAAACTCAGGAATCAGGCTGGGGAAGGAAAGAAAGTCTGAAGTCTGGGACAGCATCACGTAGTTCTGAAGAAAAATGGACATACCGATGGCGGAAATGAGCGGAGAAAGTCTCGGCGCACCACGCAACGGGCGGTATGCAATCTTTTCAATAGTATAACCATATGCTGCGGCATAGATTATCGCAGCAATGGAAGCCAGAACGACGATGGAAGCTGCCGGGAACCCGAAACTGGTAAGAATCCCTGCGACAACAAGCCCCACAAATGCCCCGATCATATAGATTTCACCGTGGGCAAAGTTAATCAGTTCAATAATACCGTAAACCATGGTGTAACCGAGGGCGATGAGCGCGTAGATGCTTCCCCTGGTCAGACCACTGAAAAATAATTCCAGAAAATATTCCATTTGGACCCTGCTGAATCAAGAGTCAGGGGACAGACTTAAGGTCTGCCCCCTGAACCGGAATTGCTAAAAAAGGAAGTTTATTTAACTTCCACGTACTGGCCATCTTTAACCTGATACACGGAGAAACCTACGCCGATGGCGTCGCCCTTGGCATCGAACTTAATCTTACCAACGGGAGTTTCAACTTCGTTGTTGCGCAGAGCATCAACGATTTTGTCGTAATCAGTGGACTTGGCGTATTCAATAGCCTTGAGCAGAGCCAGAGCTGCGGAATATGCTTCAAAGTAGAAAGCACCGGGTTCCGCACCGTAGTGGGAATCTTTGTACTGCTTAAGAGCAACAGCATACATGGGGTTACCGGTAATATCCTGAGGACCGGTAGCGTAAACACCTTCAGCTGCTTTGCCAGCGATGTCGATAAAAGTCTGAGCCTTAACACCGTCGTCAGACAGGAAAGGAATGGTCATTTTTTTCTTGCGCATCTGGGAAACGACTTTGGAAGCTTCTGGGTGATAACCACCGAAGATAACGCCGTCAGCACCGGAAGCTTTGATTTTCTGCACAACTGCGGAATAATCTACAGCACCGGGGGTTACGCCTTCGAACAGAACGGGCTCAACACCTTTTTCCTTGAGGTACTTCATAGTATACTCAGCGAAACCTTTACCGTAATCACCTTTATCATGGATGATAGCGGGCTTTTTGAGGCCGAGTTTTTCAACAGCAAACATGGCTGCCAATGCACCCTGAGCGTCATCGGAAGCGATAGTTCTGAAAAAGTTGGGATAGTCGCCGCTTAAGGTCAGCGAGGGGCTGGTTGCGGAGGGAGACATGCAGACCAGATTGGACTCTTTATAGATAGGAAGAGCTGCCTTGGTCGGACCGGAGCAAATGTGGCCGAGAACAACGTTTACCTGATCGGAAAGAAGTTTCATGGCCGCGTTGGTAGCGAATTCAGGTTTGCACTGATCATCCTGAAGAGACAGAACAACCTGTTCACCGTTTACGCCACCGGATTCGTTGATGGCTTTAACCACGAGCTTTGCGGCTTCAACTGTAGGAAGACCGTAGGAAGCGAGATCGCCACTATGAGCACCGGGAACACCGAGAACAATTTTGCCTGCTGAAGCAGAACCGAAACTACTGATGGTCATCATAGCTGCGACCAGCAGTACCAGCAATGAACGTTTCATTATAACACTCCTTGACTGCGTTAATTTGGGCCGTTCAAGCCCGGTTACCGTATTCACCTGCGTAACAACTCGTGCCAATTCGCCACAAGTAAGAAACGTGAATAACCCTATCATGTTATTACAGCTGTTGAAAACAACAGACTGCGACTATTCATTGATTTCCCGCAAGTAATGTCCAGATCCGGCAAGACGGACATATTAAGATTGCGCAAAAACAACTAACCTTCACTATTAACTAGCCAGCATTGAGCAAACTTGTCAATGTTTGGCTACAAATCACGAATAAAGTAAGCCAAATTAACCTGCTCGTAAATAAATAGTCTGTTTTACCCTCTTTTACACCTGTAAGAAAATCAAAAGTTCGAAGTAAACACTCACTACTGCTATTTCGCAAAAATGAAAAGCATATGCAACTCATATACAAAAAAAGGGAACCCGTTTTCACGGATTCCCTATTAAAAGTAATATATAAACAACAATTACTGTTCTGGGTGAGCGTCCTTTTTCAATTCCTCTTCAGCACGTTTTTTCATTTCAGGAGAAGTTTTGGAATTGGCAATGATCTGCTTCAGCTGGGCATCAGCTTCTTCATGCTTATGCAGGTAATACTTCTTAACAATAGCGGCATTAAACCCGGCCATGGAATCGTCCGGATTAATTGCAACAATTTTATCAAACACTGTTGCAGCCTGTTCAAACTGCTCAGCCTGATAGTAGCACATACCAAGTCCCATAAGAGCCGGCACATTTTCCGGCTCCACGCTGACCACCTTCTCGAAGAAAGTCTGCGCACGGCCATAGGCCCGGATCATCATAAAGGAATTAGCGAGTTCGAGCTGGATTTCCAAATTATCCGGCTCCTTACCCATCTGTTCCATAAGTTCACGAACATGCTTCATGGCATCTTCGCTCATACCTTCGCCCATGCCGCCGGGCATACCGCCGCCTTTACTCTGCTGCTGGAACTCAACCTTGTTGCCGGGATGGCTCATCCGGTAAGTAAGCGAAGAAGCAAACAGTGCAACAAGCCCAAGACCAAGCAGCCAGACAACAGCTTTCTGCCCGCCGATGAGGGTAAAATCCTTGAGTGATTTACTTGTCATTATCGAGCATCTCCATCTGCCTGATACGGCGATCCATTGATGCTCCCTTGGCCGCGATAAAAGCCAGATAACCGGCAATCACGGTCCACACAGCGATATTAGCAATCAGAAGGTAAGTTTCACTATTCATTATATATACTCCTGAATTTATTTTATTCTTGATCCCAAACCATGCGGGCATCTAATTTGCCCGAAAGTCTGACCTGACGATAACGTACCGCCAGCAAGACCAGCCAGAACAGACCGAATGCCGCCAGATTGACCATCAACGTAGTCAACATTTCAGGCTCCATTCCGCCGCCCTTTGCACCGAGGACATTGGGATGCACACTTCTCCAGAGTCGCGCAGAGTAAAAAACGAGAGGGACATCTACAAATGCGACAACTCCGAGAACCGCACAGACAAGTGAACGACGTTCAGCCGACATGGGAGAAGTCCTGAGCACGAGATACGCAGCGTAAACAAACCACATAATTAATGTAGTGGTCAGCCGCGGGTCCCAAGTCCACCAGACATTCCATGCCGCCCTGCCCCAAAGGGAACCGGTGACAAGAGCCAGTCCGCTGAAGATCACACCGATCTCAGCAGCAACTCCGGCAATATAATCAAACTTGATATCACGTTTCAGCAAATACGCCGCACTGGCAACAAAAACCACGAAAAAACTAATCATGGCCCAAGCCGCCATTGGCATGTGGATATAGAAAATCTTCTGAACCAGCCCCATGGTCATCTCAACGGGGGCATACATCCAGATAAGATATTGTCCGGCACAAAGTGCTATACCGGCCAGTAGTGCCGCGATTGCAAGATTCATTTACAAGCTCCGTAATAGCTATATTTAACGGCCAGCCTATTGCTCGCCGCTGTACACAAAAGGAAAAAGGATCAGGCCTGCACCACTGAACAGGGCCGAGGCGGCAACAATAATGCCCATCCACGAATCCTGATCCATGATATTAACCCCGGAGAACACCGAAGTCATCAATTGTATGGCTCCCAGTAGGATGGGCAGCAGCAAAGGGAAAAGAATCACTGAAAGCAGAGATTCCCGCGCAGCCTGTCCTTGAGATATTGCACCGAGCAATGCCCCAAGGGCGACCAGCCCCCAATCAGCAGCCAGCAGGGTCGCAGCAAAAATTGCAAACGATCCTTTCATATCCTGACCGAGAAATACAATTGTGGCCGGGAGAAACACAAGCTGCGAACAAAGCAGCAGCCCGAACCCGGCAAGACCTTTACCAAACCAAACAGCGTGTAATGGAACTGGTGATGACAGCAGCCCCAAACGCGCTTCGTTTGATTCTTCCATTGAAAACAAAGTGTTGAAAACCAAAACCAGTCCGAAGGATGACGCGAGCCAAAAAATGGCTGAAGCCGCCTGCGGCTCAACCAGCTGCCCTGCCGGACGCGATAAGCTGAACACGAAGATCAGCAGCAATCCCAGCAAAACAGCCTGAGTCAGTCCCTGCCCTCCACCGATGGAAAGGCGCAAATCCTTAGCCGCTATGGTCAGTCCGCGCTTAAGCATTCTCCCCTCCCAATACGGTTTCAGGGTCGAATTCAGCAGCGGAACCAAGATAGGCCATCCTGCGCCCGGCGAGTCCAAGGACCCGGTCGGCAAGGGAGGTGTCGTGATTAACATCATGACTGATCCAGACAATGGCAGTGCCACGGTCACGCATGGCCACAACTTCCTCACGCAAAAGCGTAAGCGAAGCCTGATCAAGCCCTGTTCCCGGCTCATCCAGAAAAAGAAGCTCCGGATTAACAAGGAAAACACGGGCCAGATTCAAACGCTGGGCCATACCTCTTGAATACGAACCGGCCTGTTCTTCGGCAGCTCTCTCCAACTCCACCCTTTTGAGTAAAGCCATAAGCTCCTCACGGGAAGGGGAAAGACCATACATGGAGGCCCAGAATGAAAGGTTCGCCAGCCCGCTGAGGCGCGGATAAATAAAGGTGGAATGTCCGAGATACGCGGTCTTTTCCGGCTCAGTCAAAATCTCCGCATCCCCGGCTGAAGGCCGAGAAAGACCGGACATGATCTTGAGCAAAGTTGTTTTACCGGCACCGTTACGCCCTACCACGAGAAGAATCTCCCCGCGCAGTACATCGCAACTGACATCCTTGAAGATCAACCTTGTCCCGAAGAACTTGGCCGCCTTACGAACCTTAAGAGCTATTCTTTCATTCTCAGCCACGGAATCCGCCTAAGTCAGTTTCGGTTTTCTGAAAGCCATGAATCCAAAGAGGCACATCAAAGTACCACCGATCCACATCCAGTTAATAAGCGGGTTAAGACTCATCTTAAGCGTCGCATTACCTTCAGCATCCACGCTCAGCAAAGTAGCGTATATTTCGCTGCCGAGACTGGGAATAACCGAAACTTCAGCAAAAGGCTGATCAAAGTTACGATAAAGTCTGCGTTCAGGCGCGAGCAGACCGACAGGCTTGCCGTTCTGGGTAACTTCCACGATTGCGGCGATATGCGCCATTTCGGGAGTCTGGCCTTCGGTCAGTTTTTTAAAAGTCATTGTGTAGGTGCCGAGCTGAACACTTTCGCCCTGCTTCACTACATATTCATGTTCAACCTTGTTCGGACCGGACCATGCCACACCGAGGAATACAAGAGCCACACCGAAATGCAGTCCGTAAACACCGATCATGGAGCGAACTTTGCGCAACTGGGGGATAAAAGCAAAAACGCCGAGAATCCCGACCAGAGAAGCAATTGACGCCGCACTGGTGATCAAACCGAGAGGATTATGCAAGCCGCAAGCATAACTGATAGCACCGCCGCCGATAAAGGCACCGCCCACCAGATACAGACCACGCTTATCAAAAATACCCTCTTTCCAGTTGAACCACGGACAGACCGTAAAAATAAGAATTATCAAGCTGAACAAAGGCAGGCAGACACGGTTGTAAAAACCAGCGTCAAGCCCGATTGGATTCGCGCTCCACATCTTGCTGATCACCGGCCACATGGTTCCCAGACCGACCACAAGGCCGAGACCGAGAAAAGCCCATGCCGCAATAACAAGCATGCCCTGTCTGCTGTTCAAACCGGAAAGAGTTCTGGAATCAGGACGAGGCCCGGCCACAAGAACAAACACGATCATAGCAAGAAAGGAAAGCTGGAAAAGTAGCAAAGGAAGTGCCACACCATTTTCACCATAGGCATGCAGGGACTGCACTACACCGGAACGTACCAGATAGGTAGCAAAGATGCAGAGCAGCAGCGTCAGACTCATAAGAAAGACATTAGTCCTATGAAGTGCCTTGCGCTTAATCTGGATGATAGCAGTATGCATGAAAGCGGAAGCACTAAGCCACGGAATGAGGGAAGCATTTTCCACGGGGTCCCATGCCCAGTAACCGCCCCAGCCGAGTTCCATGTAGGACCACCAGCAACCGAGGACGATTCCGGCAGTCAGGAAAATCCAGGCCAGAATGTTCCAGTTACGTGAAAAGGCAACCCATGATTTAACTTCGCCGGCAAGGTACGCTGCAAGAGCAAGGGCCGCAGTACTTGTAAAACCTGCATAGCCGAGGAAAAGCAGCGGCGGATGAAAAATCATTCCGGGGTTACGCAGCAACGGGTTCATGCCCCGTCCGTCCGCAGGTGTTGGCACCAGTTCCATAAAAGGATTAGACCAGCTGGTTAAGAGGAGCAGGAAAAAGGCCTGCACCACCATATAAAACAGCCAGTAATAAAGTCTTGTTTTTTCTGAAAATTCCTTAAAGAGAGGAAGTTTCGCAAAAATAACTCCCATAACAGCAATAGACAGCATCCAAAAGAGCAGAGAACCGTCGGCCCCGGCCCAGAATGCTGTAAGCGTATAAAAGATGGGAAGTGTATTATCTACATACTCGTAGATGTATTTAAATGAATAATCCCTGTTGATAAGGGCAACAGTAAGGATAAAGCTGGCACCTACGACCAGACCGGCGATTGCAATATTCGCCTTGTCAATCAGTTCCAGCACACTGCGTTTGCCCGTAAGTAGGGCCAAGCATGCATAAGCACCTGCCCCCAACGCCACAAGCAGGGCGATGAGAAGCAACAGGTTGGCAAAAAGCTGCATATTATATTTACTCCATTACGGATAAAATCTTTATGAAAACGGAAGCCCCGGCACTAGACCGAAGCACGACCGACAGGATCAACCCTCGCGGTTTTCCTTCTCGTATTTGGAAGGACACTTGGTAATCAGGGAGGTGGCTTTAAACAGCTTATTGCCGCCGACAAAAGTCCCTTCCACGATCACCTCGACCCCTTCTTTAAAGGTATCGGGAACTGCGCCGCTGTAGTCAACGCGGATAGTCTGTGAGCCTGCCTCTTGATCGGAAAGATCAAAAGAAACACCCAATCCACCGGCTTTAGACTCAATGTTCTGAGGCGCAACTTTACCAAAAAGCCTTGCTTGTCCCAGCTCGGCTTCATCCATGGCAACTGCCTCTGATACGTTGAGAAAATACACGCTATCCTGTGAAATACCTGAATATATCAGATATCCCAGCCCTCCGAGAAAAAGGATCAAGGCAGCAAAATATACGCCTTTTCCGCCTTTTTTGGCCATTCTCGTACTCCGTTTTATTTCGAAACGTCAGCGGAAGCATCTTCCTTACTGACGACCAGTTCTTTTCGTCTCCTGCGGGCAAGTTCTCGCATATCAACGACCTGATCGGTCTCGTCCACGATCTCGCTCCCGAGGATTTCTTCCATTACATCTTCAAGGGTAACAACCCCTGACATTCCACCGTACTCGTCAAGCACAACAAAAAGGTGCATGCGACTTTCGAGGAATTTAACCAACAGCTTATCAAGGGTTATGTTTTCCAGCGCAAAACGGACCGGATTCATCAACTCTGAAAGCTTTACATCATCATGGTCATCCGCAAGCGCTTCAAAAACAGAACGCCTGTAAATAACCCCGACAATGTCTTCAGGATCATCTCCTTCGTAAACAGGAATACGGCTGTGAGGCCATGCGCTGTATTTGACATGTGCCTCAGCTACGGTCATCTCGGCAGGAAGAGAGAACACCACAGTCCGGGGAGTCATAATTTGCTCAACAATCTTGTCGTCCAACGACAGGATGTTGGCAATTGAGAGGGCTTCATACGGTTTGATCGCCCCGGATCTCCTGGTCAAGCTGACCATAGCTCTTATATCATCTTCCGTGGCCTGCGGACCATCTCCTTTCCTATGAACAAGGCGAGAGAAAATACCACAGATCCAAATGACCGGAAGGAATATCCAAATTAAAATTTCCATGGGCCGAGCCAAAACCCGTCCCAGCGGTTCACAATAAACAATGCCGATAGTCTTAGGCAGAATTTCAGAGAGAATGAGAATGATGATAGTGAAGCCGAGGGTGAACCAAGGCAGGGTTTCCGCGCCGTACACAGTGGCCCATGCGGCTCCGGCAAACGCGGCTCCGGCAGTATGGGCAATGGTGTTAAGGGTAAGAATGGCAGTGATGGGCCTATCCACATTGGAGCGCAGCTTATGCAAAATCGCTCCGGACTTGTGGCCTTCCTTGCGCAGGGTTTCAATCCTGCTCCACGGAAAGGAGTAAAATACGGCTTCACTGACTGAACAGTAGGCAGAAATAAGTGTGGCAACACTAACGGAAAGTATTAATTCCAGCATTAAATTTTGAGTTAAAGTTATTAAATGACGCCATCCGGCATCTTTTTGATACTGGCATCAGTACCAGAAGGCAGATAGTGGCGCAATAGAAATAGGGCTAGTAAAGCCCGATTCCCTACGGTTTCGCTATAAAATAAAATTTTAAAATAAAACTAGCAAGAGTTCAAACAGTTAGAGCATAAAAAAAAGACATTGACCTTTTGGGCTTCACAACTAAAATATGCGCGCGATGCCAAACACAAATCACAAAGTAATATTCAGGCTCAGTGCCCTCGGAGACGTGGTCCTGACCACCGGACCAATTGAGTATTGGGCCAAGAAGTACAATTGCACCTTCACGGTCATTACCAAAATTTCCAGCAGCCCTGTATTAGAAAGTAATCCTCATATCACAAATGTCATCTGCCTTGATAAAAAAGATCTTGGTGATCTGGCATGGATTAAAAAAGCCGGTGAGATTGCTACTGAATACGAAGGCTGCGAGCTCATAGACCTGCACTCCACCCTGCGTTCCAGAATTCTTGGTGCACGGTGGAAAGGAAAGGTCTCACGCTACAACAAATTTTCCCTTGAACGCCGCATTTTCAAGGCGACTCGATCCGCAAAGCTGGACGACAAACTATCCCAACTGCGGGTCACCCAACGTTATGCCTCCGCCCTCGAAGAAAGTATACCGACTGCTTCCGAGCTGCTTCCCCGTATCTATCTGACTGAAGACGAAAAAAGCATAGCCCGCACACTAATTGAAGAACATGATTTGGGTAAGGACTTCATAGCACTGCATCCATATGCCACCCACCCGGACAAGGCGTGGCCTGCGGAAAACTGGCACACGCTCATCAATCTGCTCAATGAATCCGGCATAAAATGGACCATAATTGGTCGCGACGACAATGTTTTTGAGCCACAAGGACCGGGATGCAATTTCACCAGCCAATTACGATTACGCGAAACCTGCGCCCTGCTGGAGAAATCCGCATTGCTCATAACAGGTGATTCAGGGCCCATGCACCTTGCGGCTTCTGTAGACACCCCGGTGATCGCCATGTTCGGACCCACCTCGAAAGCTTGGGGATTCTACCCTGCCGGGCCGCGTGATGTTGTTCTGGAATCTGAAATGGATTGCCGTCCCTGTTCCCTGCACGGGAAGAGCAACTGCAAGAAAGACCGGGAATGTCTGCGGAAAATTAAGCCAGAAGATGTGCTTGAAAAGATTTTAGACTTGATGCGCTAACGCGCTATAAAGAATGAAAAGAGTTTGCCTTCGGCGCCCCTGCCGGGGGCCTTAAACCCTTTTCCAAAAGGGTTTAAGAAAACCAAAACGTTTCATTGGGCTTCGCCACTATTATTTCCAATATTTACTTATCTCAACAGCACGTTCCGCCATGCATTCTGCAACAGCTTTCGGAACCAATCCAGAGACATCCAGCCCTTTTTTCCACTCTTCGCGCACGAGAGTAGAACTGATTACAAAATCAAAATCTCCGATTATGTAAATCGACTTCCCGTCCTTTAGCTTCCAGATGTTATGCTCGGCCTGTTCGGCATCAGGAAAAATACTTTTCAACTTCTGCTCCATGGAACCATGATCCGCCACAGCTCTGCTAACAGCAACAATGTTGGCTAGCTCAGGAATTTGCTGCCAATCCTTCCAAGTCGTAAAAGCTTCCAACGAATCCTGCCCCATGATGAAGTAAAGTTCGGCATCGGGATAACGGCGTGCGGCCTCACGCAAAGAATCGATAGTATAAGTCGGACCGTCTGCGGAAATATCAATATCGCTACTTTCCAAGCCCGTACACCCCTCTACGGCTTTTTCCACCAATTCATAACGTAACGTAGCAGGAAGCATTTCGCTCTGCCCTTTATGATAAGGATTCCCTGCTGGAACCAACAGGATCTTATCAAGACCAAGACGCTTTCTAACCCCTTGCGCAACATCAATATGCGTAGAATGTACAGGATTAAAACTGCCGCCGAATAAACCTATTTTCATAAGAATGCCCACTCAAAAAAACAAATCCCACGCAATATTTAACGTGGGTAAAATTTAAATGCTCCTTATGCCGTAACGTACCCAGCAGCGAAGCTTACTAAAAAGTTTTGAAGGGATGGGGTCTGGGGAAGGGAAACTTTTCCAAAAGTTTCCCTTCCCCAGCCGCCGGAGGCAAATTTAATTACGTACATCCCAATTACCAAGCAAAACAAACTTAGTACTGGTAAGCTCAGTCGCTCCCATGGGGCCGTAGGAATGCAGCTTAGAGGTAGAAATTCCGATCTCCGCACCGAGTCCGAGCTGTCCGCCGTCGTTAAAACGGGTGGAAGCGTTAACCCCAACCATGGAAGCATCAACTTCGCGGATAAAACGCATGGCCCTTGCATGATCCTTGGTAAGGATCACTTCACTGTGATTGGAACCGTAGCGCGCAATATGATCCTGAGCTTCATCCTGATTGCTGACAACTTTCACGCACAGGATCAGATCGAGATATTCCATACCCCAGTCATCAAAATCTGCGGCAA
This sequence comes from Marinifilum sp. JC120, assembly GCA_004923195.1. Lineage (NCBI taxonomy): Bacteria > Pseudomonadati > Bacteroidota > Bacteroidia > Marinilabiliales > Marinifilaceae > Marinifilum > Marinifilum sp. JC120. Next base: position 361,066 of record RDSB01000001.1, read on the forward strand.
TGGCTTTTACGCCCAGCAAAGGCATGGCCCGAGGGCAACCTTTCACGGTAACACCGTAGCCTCCCAGCAAAGTACCGAGAGATGGCAAAATTTCTTTAGCAATATCTTCATGAACAAGCAGGCACTCCAAAGAATTGCAGGCCGCTGGCTTCTGAGTTTTTGAGTTCATGATGATGTCCATGGCTTCAGGGATTTCACAATCCCTATCCACATAAATGTGGCAGACACCCTTATAATGTTTGAGCACAGGCATGGTCGCCTGCGACACAACCGCACGGATCAGGCCTTCACCGCCGCGGGGAATGACAACATCAATGTATTCATCCAGCTTGAGCAGTTCGCTGACAGCCTCACGGTCAGTAACCTCTACAACCTGCACCGCTTCAGCTGGCAGATCGGCCTTACCAAGAGCTTTCTGCAACAGGGAAGCAAGAGCAAGATTGGAATGAATTGCCTCAGACCCACCACGCAGAATTACCGAGTTTCCGGCCTTGAGACAAAGCACGGCAGCATCAACAGTAACGTTGGGGCGCGATTCAAAAATCATCATGATCACGCCTAGGGGGATGCGCATCTTACCGACCATTATGCCGTTGGGACGACGTTCCATCTTTTCAATTTCGCCCACAGGATCAGCCTGTCCCGCAACCTCGTTACAACCCTGAATCATATATTCAAGTACTGCCGGGGTAATTTCCAAACGCTGCAACCGAGCCTGATCAAGGCCGCGTTCTTTGGCAGCATCCAAATCTTTTTTGTTCTCTGCAAAAATAAATTCTTTTTCCTGCTCCAGCAAACCGGCCAATTCAACTATGGCCGCGTTTCTTGCAGCTCCATCTGCACAGGCTATCTTACGGGAAGCTTCCTTGGCCTTCACGGCCACAGCTTTCATTGCTTCAAAATGGCTCATTATTCTACCTCAAAAACATTTATATTGACTTAAATATCATTTTTTCCGCCGATTGATTCTTTTTGGCTACTAAGGATATTGCAAAAAAGTCAACTACCATTTACCAATGATAGCCATCGGCAAGGGGTATTGATGAAAAACATATAAAATATTTTTTTCTTTTTTTGTCACCTTTTTCAACCACTTTAGCAATTAGTCTTAATTTTCGGCATGTTATTTTAAGATTTCGTTTTTGACCTTTTTGTCAGACTGCATTATAAAGCGCACTTCAACTTGTATAAAATTTTCATGGAGGCTTTCCTTTAAAATGGAAGAACAAAACAACACACAGGACATTCTGAATCAGGTTCACGAATCCACACCCGACACCCTGCATCCTCTGCTCGACTTCATAATCAAGAACGGGAAGATGATTGTAGCCGGGATAGCAGCGATTATTCTTATTGCCGGCGGAGTTTCCGGCTTCAAGTATATGAACCAGCAGAAAATGCTCAAAGCACAGAGCGAAATGGGAACTATCCTGATCAAGTTCAGCGGAGCAAAACAGGCAGAAGCTCTGGCCGCTTTTGAAAAAGATGCTCCCGCTTCCATGAAGCCCGCAGTGCAGCTCGCCCTTGCCAAGGCATGGATGGACGCCGACAGTTTTGCTGATGCAAAATCCGTATGGGCTGATATTGCCAAAACTTCTCCCATACTGGCACCTGTTGCCGGTCTCGGACAGGCTAAATGCTTGATGCTTGAAGATAAGGCAAACGAAGCAATCACTATCCTGCAAGGCCTCAAAGAGAGTGCAGGACCAGCATTTGCTCCTTCCATCAACAGACTGCTGGCTGATGCTGCGGAAAAATCCGGAAATATCCAGCTCGCAGTACAGGCTTATCAGGGACTGATGACCAGTTCCCCTCAAGAAGCTTCTTTCTTTGAGTTCAAAATCAAAGAACTCAAAGCGAAACTCTAAATTCAATACAGGCTGATCATAAGTGTACGACTATATGATCAGATGAGCAGTAAAACGGGGCTCCGGCATTAACCATAGGGGCCGGATCCCCGCTTAAACTCGCCAGTCGTGCGTTTGTGAACATTCTGTTAACCCCATGACCTAAGGAGCACATTCATGGCTCACCCACTTCTCAAGGACAGTCCGGGCATGAAAAAGTTGCTTCTCGGCAATGAAGCCATTGTCAGAGGCGCAATTGAAGCCGGTATTCAGGTTGTTACCTGTTATCCCGGCACCCCCTCCTCCGAAGTTCCGGACACTTTCTTCCGCCTTTCACCTGAAGGCGACTTCACTTTCGAATACTCGGTTAATGAAAAGGTCGCACTGGAAGTTGGTGGCGGAGCCACACTTGCCGGAGCAATGACCCTGACCACCATGAAGCATGTCGGCGTAAACGTTGCTGCCGACCCGCTCATGACTCTGGCCTACACCGGCACACCCGGCGGCATGGTTCTGCTTTCCGCAGACGACCCCGGATGCCACTCCAGCCAGAACGAACAGGACAACCGCTACTACGCACGCCTTGCTGGCATGCCTTGCCTTGAGCCATCTACCGCTCAGGAAGCAAAGGATATGACCCGCGATGCGCTGAACATGTCCCGCGAAATGTCCGCTCCGTTCCTGCTGCGCACAACCACTCGCGTCAACCACCTTCGTGGACCGGTTGAGTACGGCGAAGTTGCCAAGCTGGCACCTGCTGAAGGATTCAAAAAGAATCCGGCACAGTACGTGCCCATTCCGGCTTTTGCCCGCAGAATGCACGTAGACCTCCTCGAAAAACTCGAGAAGCTGCGTGAAATGGCGGAGACCTCCAGATACAACAAAGTTTCCGGCAACGGAAAAATCGGTATCGTAGCTTCCGGTATCTGTAGAGCTTATCTTGCAGATGCACTGGCTGATACCGGCCTTGCCGACAAATTTAAAATCCTTGAGCTGGGCTTCACTTATCCGCTGCCCACCAACATGCTCACCGACTTTATCTCCTCCGTGGAAAAAATTGTCGTTCTGGAAGAACTGGAGCCTTTCCTTGAAAATGAAATCAGGGTTCTGGCCCAGAAAAACTCCATTGCAGTTGAGGTTATCGGCAAAGAGAACGCCCTGCTGCCGCTGAACGACGAATACTCCACCCTGAACATCACCGCGATTATCCGCGAAGTTCTAGGAATGGAAGCTGAGAAGCTCGAGAACTGCACAGCCGAGGAAGGACTGCCCATGCGTCCGCCGAACCTTTGTGCCGGTTGTTCTCACCGCGCAGCATTCTATGCAGTTAAGAAAGTATTCGGACCCGATGCAGTCTGTTCGTCAGATATCGGCTGTTATACTCTGGGAATTCTGCCTCCGCTTAATGCGGCTGATTTCCTGCTTTGCATGGGATCATCCATTTCAGCAGGCTCCGGAGCATCCAAAGCTGCGGGCCAGACTGTAATTGGCTTTATCGGCGACTCCACTTTCTATCATTCCGGCATAACCGGACTGATCAATGCTGTATTCAACCAGCACGACATTCTGCTGGTGATCCTTGATAACTCCACAACAGCCATGACCGGGCACCAGCCCAACCCCGGTGTTGAAACCACTATGTTAGGTTCCAACCCGGCCCAAATTGACATGGAAGCTATCGTCAAGGGCTGTGGCGTAAACGAAGTCCGTACTGTAAGCCCTCTTAACCAGAAGGCTATTACCAAGGACCTTGAAGAACTCAAGGAAATGAGTGGTGTCCGCGTTCTTATTGCCAAGGACCCCTGCCCGCTTTTCGCTCGCCGTGTACTGCGCAAAAAGCCCGGCCGCACCGCTTACGTTGAGAACCAGAGTGACGATGTCCTTCGTGTAATGGAAGAGCTTGCTTGTCCTGCATTTGAAAAGACTGCGGAAGGCGTTGAAATTAACGAAATTCTTTGTTCCGGCTGTATGCTCTGCTTGCAGCTGACTAAAGATATTAAAGCCCGGAAAAGGAGCAGCTAATGGATACTAGGTTGCGTATATTCATGACCGGGGTCGGCGGACAGGGAACCCTGACAGCCACCAACCTCCTTGCACAGGCGGTTCTTGACTGCGGTATCGATGTCACTGCCGGAGAAATTCACGGAATGGCCCAGCGCGGCGGTGTTGTTGAATCCGCACTGCTCATCGGGCTGGCCTCCCCCAAAATAGGACATGGTGAAGCAGACGTCATCCTCGGCTTCGAGCCGCTGGAAACCCTACGCGCCCTGCCCTACTTGAAACCCGGCGGAACAGTGCTTTCCAGCACCGAATATGTTCCTCCGCTTTCCGTATGCACCGGAAAAGCAGAAAACACCCCCTTTGAAGTTATCAAAGAAAGGGTTGATGGATGCGCCGGAAAAGCATACTACCTGCCCTGCCAGAGTTTAGGCCTTGAAGCCGGAGCTGTGCAGAGCGGTAACATTGCTCTGCTCGGAGCACTCTGCGCCACAGGATGCATTCCGCTTAAACCGGAACAACTGGCTGAAACAATAAAATCAGCCATGAAACCGAAAATTGCGGATATAAACCTGAAGGCTCTGGAACTCGGAGTGAAGGCAGTTTCTTAAGTAAAATGATCGACAGCCGCATTATACAATGCGGCTGTCGACTTTTCTGAACAATCTATTATAATCGGGAGGACACTCCCGAAGCGCCAACAAAATTTTAGGCCGGAACCACGGAGCAGAAGAACGCTTCGACAAAGCTGAAATCTAAAAACAGCCTGGGCGGCACGAGTAAAAAAATGATTAGAAACGGACTGACGGAACGAGTGGACAATATCTATCTTTCAACTTTGAGTGAAATTCTTGATTCTGTAGCTCCCCATCACGATTTGGAACCCAGCCTCAATGCTATTCTTGAAGTTCTGTCCAAAGATCTCCATTTCCCGCGTGCATTCCTGGCCATTATGGACCCGGAATCGGAAAAACTGAAGCTATCAATTACCCATAGCCCCGCAAAAGACTACACCGCCACATACGCACCGGGCAAAGGTGTTGTGGGGAAAGTTTACGAAACGGGTGAATCAGTAATCATCCCTAGAATGTCGGAAGACAACCAGTTGCTGAACAAAGCATTCAACAGGTCGGAAGAAGAACAGAGAAAACTTTCTTTCATCTGCGTCCCTGTTAAAAGCACTGATTCAGATGGCAATCAGGAAGTTCTCGGCGCTCTGAGTGTCGATTCTCCCATTCTGCCCATGAATGATCTGCTCGAACACAAGCAATTTCTCGAAGTAGTTGCTGCGCTGATTTCCAATCAGGTATCCCGCTTACAGGAAGAAATGTCCCTGCAAGCACAGATGCTTTCTCAGGGCATGATGCCCGGAGCTGTGGACGTTCCTCCACCGGCCGACTTTGTGGCTACTTCCAAAAGCATGAAACAAGTGCTCAGACAGTCCCGGCAGGTCGGCCCCAGCCGCGCCACAGCCCTGCTGCGTGGTGAATCCGGTACCGGTAAAGAACTTCTTGCCGAAGCCATTCATTCATGCAGCCCCAGAAGAGATAAGCCGCTGGTCAAGCTCAACTGCGCAGCCCTTCCTGCTGAACTGGTGGAAAGTGAACTTTTCGGACACCAGAAAGGTGCCTTTACCGGCGCCTATCAAAATAAACGCGGTCTCTTTGAAATCGCCAACAACGGAACCCTCTTCCTTGATGAAATCGGGGAACTCTCCCTTGACGCACAGGCCAAAGTACTGCGCGCCATTCAGGAAAAGGAAATTCAGCGCGTAGGCTCAGAACAGCCCATCGCAGTTGATGTCCGCCTTATCTGCGCTACCCACCAGCCTCTGGAAAAACTGCTGCGCGAAGGCAAATTCAGGGAAGACCTTTTTTATCGCATCAACGTCTTCCCCATCTTCATTCCGCCTCTGCGTGAGCGTCGCGAAGACATCCTACCGCTGGCAGAAAAATTCCTCGATCTGTTTTCCGGGGAATACAGCAAGGAAATCAAACGAATCTCCAGCCCCGCAATCGACCTCTTTACCCAGTACCACTGGCCGGGAAACGTGCGTGAGCTGAAGAACTGCATCGAGCGCGCCGTGCTCATCTGCGAAGAAGAGGTAATCAGGACTTACCACCTGCCCCCAACCTTGCAGACCGCAGAATCCACAGCCACTGACACCTCCCTTTCCTTTGGTGAGGCTGTGGCTAAGTTCGAACAGGAACTGCTGGTGGACTCCTTGAAAAAGGCACGCGGGAACATGTTACAGGCAGCAAGAGACCTGCGGGTAAGCTACCGTATCGTCAACTACAAGGTCAAAAAGTACAATATTGACGTTAAGAAATACGCAGGCGCAAAAAAGAAAAAATAGAATATGCAAACTTTAAAGCACGCCGGAAAAGGCATTCTCAAGCCTCTCTTCTGCGCAGCTTTATGTCTGCTGACATTTATTATTATGGGTTGTTCCAGTGCTAAAAATGCACCGGAGCAACCCTTTGTCATTCCTTTTGACTCCGATCACATCACAACAGATAAATCCCTATCCGTATCCACTAAACTTTATCCTAATGGCGATGATGAACGCGACTTCAAAACCATCACCCATCAGGATTTCTACTTTGGCAACAAGAATTGTACTGCCAGCATACGTCTAATCTTAAACCGCAAAGCAACCGTAGACATGCCTGAAATCGGCGATTGGTCAACCGTATCCGTTGGCAACTGCTTAAGTGGTGAAAAAGGCGTAAACTGCTACACAGCGCACATCGACTGCCATCTGGTACGCACAACCTTCATTCCTACCGGAAAACGCAGTCTCACCGTGATCAGAGTACGCAACAGGGCGCGGGAGCCGCAGGAACTTTGCAAACAATGGGACCCGCACAACCTCAGCCCTGATCAGCAGGAAGAAGTTGAAACTTTCAACCTGACTTCTGATTCTTTGTTTAAATTTGAATAAGAATCCCAAAAACCTTCAATAAGCTTCGCATATAGCTTATTCAAACGTCACACAAACAAAGCCCGCAATATCGATCAAGATATTGCGGGCTTTGTTTGTCGCACTTTTAAATATACGGAGCGGCGAAGCCTAATAAAAGGTTTTGAAAGGGAATCCAAAGGGAAAACTTTTGCAAAAGTTTTCCCTTTGGCCCCCGGAGGGATTCTTAAATGGAATCGTAATCATACTCCTCATCGGAGACGATAACTGAATTGGACTTCCAAAGCTCTTCGGGATCGCCAAAATTCTTCTTGGCTTCACGGAATCCCATGTTGAATGCCTTGACGTTAATCTCCCTGATTTTCTCAGGAAGTACAGCCTCAAGATTCTTACGCATGGTCCGCTGCTGCGCAAAAGGAAGCAGGTAGGTTGCCGCGCCGAGAACAATAGTATTCATGGCCTGAGGCAATCCCAGCTTATCCTTGGCAAGCTTAGTGAAAGGCAGACCGATAAACTGGTTCACCGGAGGCTGCTTGACCAGATCAGTCTCGATCATGAGCAAACCACCGGGCTTCAGGTTGCGGTAATACATATTACACGCTTCCTGACTCAGGGCGATGAGCAGATCGACTGATTCAGCCTTGGGGTAACTGATTACCTCGGAGCTGATCACCAAATCGGAACGACTGGCACCGCCACGAGCTTCCGGGCCATAACTCTGGGTCTGGGTCACGAAATAGCCGTGCCCGAGAGCCAGACCAGATCCCATGACCTTACCAAGGGTCAGAATACCCTGTCCGCCAAGACCGGAAAGGCGAATTTCAAATCTGTCCAGAGGTTGATTTTTCATTACAGACCTCCCTGACAGTTTGCAGCCATTTCATAGAATTTTTCTTCCAGACCAGGCTCGTCCTTCTGTACGAACACGCCGGAAGGAACTTTCTTGGCTTTATCGGCTTCACTCAACTTGTTGTAGCGGTCAATGTCGATGACATCCTTCTTGAGCGTCTTATACATATCAACCGGAGTCTTGTACTTGTTCTTACGGCCGTACTGGGTATGGCAGGGAGTAAGAATCTCCACCACTCCGAAACCGGGATTGCTGATACCATCCATGATCATCTTATCGAGCTTCTTAACGTGGAAAACGGTTCCTCGGGCCACATAATTGGCCTTTGCTGCGGAACAGAGTTCCACACAATCAAAGCTCTGTTCCATCTGCCCCATTGGGGTAGTCATGGAGAAAGAACCGGAAGGCGTAGTCGGAGAGCACTGCCCCCCGGTCATACCGTAAATGTTATTATTGAGGATCAACGCGGTCACGCCGATATTTCTGCGCGCTGCATGAATCAGGTGGTTACCGCCGATAGCCATTGAGTCGCCATCGCCCATGACCACAATCACGTGCATGCCCGGCTTTGCCATCTTAATTCCGGTGGCGAAAGTGAGTGCACGACCATGAGTGGTATGTACGGTGTTGAAATCAACATATGCCGCCAGCCTGCCGGAACAGCCGATACCTGCCACCACGCAGACTTCGTCCTTGGAAAGGCCGAGACCGTGAATGGACCTGATCAGCGAGCCGAGCACGATGCCGTGCCCGCAACCAGCACAGAAAACGTGCGGAAACTTCTTGTTATGCCTTAAGTACTCATGAATGAGCTGTGTACCTTTCATATCAACCATGACTACACCCGTGTTAAGACTTTGAGGATTTCGGCGGGGGTAATGATCTGCCCGTCCACCTTATTGATGGTCCGCACACTTACCTGACCGTTATTGACCCTTTTCACTTCTCTTGACATCTGCCCCATATTCATTTCCGGGACAATGAGAGTATGGGCCTTGGCCATAACCTTCTCAGTTGCCTTTCTCGGATAGGGGAACAGGGTCGAAAGCTTGAGCAGTCCGGCCTTTACGCCGAGATCACGTGCCTGCTTTACAGCAAGTTCAGCGGACCGAGCCACTGTGCCGTAAGCGATAACAACAACATCCGCATCTTCAGTATCCACTTCATCTACCATCTGCACATCATGCAGGAACTGATCGATCTTGCGGAAAAGACGCTCGTTCAATTCGCGAACCTCATCAGGACGAGAAGTGGGAAATCCGTTGGTGTCATGGGTCAGCCCGGTAACATGGAAACGGTAACCGGAACCGATTGAAGGCATGGGCGGAACTCCGCGCACAGTCTCTTCATACGGCTTGTACCATTCCGGGGGCATAGTCGGGACAATGCGATTGAAGACCTCAAATTCATCCGGATTAGGGATGACGATCTTCTCACGGGTGTGGGCGGTAATTTCGTCAATGAGCAAAATTACCGGAGTGCGGTATTTCTCCGCCAGATTGAAAGCCTCAATAGTATTATCAAGACATTCCTGAACATTTGAGGCGGAAAGAACTATGATGGAATGATCACCGTGGGTTCCCCAACGGGCCTGCTGCACATCACCCTGAGCAGGGGATGTGGGAAGGCCAGTACTGGGACCACCGCGCATGACGTTGACGATTACAAGCGGTGTCTCGGTAATACATCCATACCCAAGATGCTCCTGCATGAGCGAAAAACCAGGACCGGATGTGGCGGTCATGGCTTTCCTGCCCGCCAGCGACGCACCGATAACCGAACCGAGTCCGGCAATTTCATCTTCCATCTGGACAAATGAACCGTTGGGAATCAGCGGCAATCTCTGAGCCATGATCTCCATAATCTCCGAAGAAGGAGTAATGGGATACCCGCCGTAAAAGGTACAGCCCGCCAAAAGCGCACCTTCGACAACAGCCTCGTTGCCCAGAGCGAAAATCTCTTTGTTTCTTTTTTTTCTAGGTCTGGCCATGGAAATTCACCTTATTCCTTTTTTTTACCGGAACCGGCTTTTTCCGCAGCACCGCCGGAAGCGGCGGGCCTGTCGGTTTTCCGGGCGGCCTTTTCAAGGACAGCCCTGCATACCGCAGGAATCTCATCATCAACCTTGGGACGAACCATAATTGCGAAATCCGGGCAATGCAGCTCACAGAATCCGCAATTTATACATTCATCCTCCCGGATGACGACCGCTTTACCCTGATCGTTCAATTCCATGACCTTTGCCGGACAGAAGGCTGCGCAGATGCCGCACCCCTTACACCAGTCCGGAAAAATCGTAACCGTGCTATTTCCCTTGCGTTTGACACTCATAACCTGATCCAGGTTGAGGGTGACTTAAAAACCCGTTTCGTAACTCCCCATGAAACGGGTCAACCTTGCCAACAGCCTCTGTAAATTTTTATTTTTACTAGGCCTAAATTCGGCCCTAGCATGGTAATACCGCACATGCAACAGGAAACAGAAGATTTGTGGCAATATTATAAAATAAGCACAACTTAATTGACATGAATATGCTTTGCACCTATTTTATGAAATGATGGACAATAGTATGCAAATAGACCTTGATTGATTGTACAATCACAAGCCTAAATACAAAAAAAAGAGCCGACACAAAGCCGACTCCTGCAAATTATTTTCTCTGCATATCTGTACCAAAGACACAAACACCATCGATCACCCAATAACAGACAAATCATTTCCTAACACTATCAAAAAACCATTCATGACAAACGATATTCAATCAATTTAATCTCATCCTTAAAAAAAGATTCAATCTTCATGCGACTGATAGGTTTTGAAAACAAATACCCTTGCCCGAACTCACAACCAAGATCGCGTAAAGCGTCCTGCTGCTCATGCTCTTCCACGCCCTCGGCAACAACATTCAGGCCAAGATTGTGGGCTAGGTTAATAATAGCTTTAATGATTTCAAGATTCTCAGAGGATTCATGCATCTTGCGCACAAAACTGAGGTCAATTTTGAGCTGGTCAAGCGGGAATTCCTGCAAATTACTCATGGATGAATACCCTGTACCAAAGTCATCAATAGAAACCAGAACACCTGCTGATTTAAGCCTGTTAAGCATATCAACTGACTGCTTGGCCCGTTCCATAATTGCTGTTTCTGTAATTTCAATCTTCAAATTCCGAGCCGGAAGATCAAACTCACTCAGCTTGGAGAGGATATTATCCACAAGAGCTGGCTGGGAGAACTGGCGCGGAGAAATATTAATGGACATCATCATTTCAGAAGCAGATTCATAACTGGAATACCAGCTCTTCATCTGACGGCAGGCCTCACTAACAACCCAGTTCCCAAGTTCAAAAATAAGTCCAGACTCTTCAGCCATAGGAATAAATTCACCGGGCATGACCAGACCGCGACGGGGGTGGTCCCAGCGAATAAGGGCTTCAAAGCCTACAACACTCTGATCTTTAAGAGAGTAAATAGGCTGGTAATCCAAGTAAAGCTCTTCACCAGAAAGCATTGCCGCACGAAGATCACTCTCCAACTGCATGGCCTGAACAGCCTCTTCCAGCATCCTCTTGTTAAAGACCTTAATCCTGTCCCTGCCTGACTCCTTGGCCTGATGCATAGCAACGTTGGAGTTCTGAATAATCTCTTCCGGCTTGTCGTATTCGGTGGGGCTGAGCAGCACGCCATAACTGGCGGCAATATTGATCTTATGTCCATCGATTACAGCAGGATCATTCAGACAATCACGAATACGTCGTACAATGCGGATTCCCTCACGCGGTGACGACAACTCCTCCAGCACGACAATAAATTCATCGCCCCCAAAACGGGAAACCGTATCCAGCTCACGAATGGTTTGGAGCAGCCGCTTGGAAACTTCCACCAGTAGCTTGTCACCGATATTGTGGCCGAGACTATCGTTGATGATCTTGAAGCGGTCAAGATCCATAAAAACGACCGCAAAATAATAATTATCCCGGCGACGAGAACGCTCTACAGCCTGAAGGATACGGTCACAACACAGAGTTCGGTTTGCCAGCCCGGTAAGCGGATCGTGCAAGGCTTCGTATTGCAACTGCTTTTCCATGAACTTACGTTTGGTGATATCACGTAGAGAAAGCCTCAAACCAAGCGAAGTCCCATCATCAGCAAAAACCTGATGCCCGGTAAGCGACACCCAACGCAGCAACCCATCCCTGCGAAAAAGACGCATATCAGTTCCATCAGGTGAAGGAAAAGTTCCCCGCAGAGCCTTCTGCCAGAACTCACGATCATTCTTATGCAGAATATGCTCCACCCTGACCGGTCCTTCCATAAAATAAGCTTTGGGGTAACCGGAAATACGTTCACATGACGGACTGACGTACTTAACCGCTCCGGTAGGACCGATCCACATCTCCCAGTCAAATGTGTATTCAGCGATGGTACGGTACTCCTCTTCAGACGCACGCAGAGCCTTTTCCATCATTTTGTAGCCGGAAACATCAGTAACAAATGCGAAAGTCAGCTTTACATTGTCACTTTCAAAAAGATTGGTGGCATTAATAAAAATATCAACTTCGCGGCCATTGCTGTTGACAAAGCTAAGTTCAAACTTGTGTGCATGACCATCATTATTGCTAAACCGTTCGGCGGCAACTTCACCGAGAATCGACCCAACTTCGCCCCCAAGCATCTCTTCCCTGTTAAGACCAATCATAGTGCAGAATGCGGGGTTTATATCAAGCAGCACCAATGACTCATCAATCATGAAAAAACCTTCCGCAGTGGTTTCCACCAGTGCGCGGTAACGCTTTTCACTTTTTACAAGTGAGCGGGCGGCTTTTTCACGCATATGAACTTCACCCTGCAAGACCTTATTGACTTCCTCCAGTCGGCTTTCACGGCTGGCAATCTCCTCGGTCATGCGGTTGAAGCGGGAGCCTATCTCCAGCAATTCTATGTATTGAAATTCATCAAACCGATAGGAAAAATCACCCATGGCAACTTTATCCATCCCTTTGCGCAGTCTGGCTATGGGATTGCGGATAAAGTAATCCATTAAAAACCCGGTAATTATGTAGATAACCGCCACAGAAGTAAGAAAGGTAAGACTTGAAACAAACAGAATCCAATCAAGGTTGCGGCGGTAGATCCTGCTGCTGAGCTCCATACGGATGGAACCTATTTTTTCCTTGGAAATGTAAAGCTCACGTACACGAACAATGGGGTTATCATCCTCTTCGCCGGGACGGACAAAATTGAAAAGAACCTCATCATTCATATCGATAATTTTCAACTTCGAAAATTGTTCATTCTGGGTATAAGCACTGCAAACGTGCTTAAGCGACCCCATATCGAAATTCCATATTGGAAACGTAACTGATTTTGCAAGTTGCTCAATGTAATTATCAGCCTTGTCCTCATACTCCTGACGCATCATTTTCGAACGGCCAAAATACTCATAAGCGGTAACCAATCCGATAATTATGGCAAGGGCAAAAACAAGACAGGCGGAAAGATCACGTGAAATTGATCTCTCCCCCTTTCTGAATATAACAAAAGATCTTTTTGAAGCGGTCTTATTCTCAGACATACCTTATTGCACCGGAAGTAGCATTATCACTCGAAAAAACAAACAAAATTGATTACAACATTGTTTTCATAATTAACTCTCAAAGTCTATAATTAATAATCTTTTGCTTGAAAAAGCTCATATCTCACCGGAAAGGTTACGCTCAGCAAGAACCACTTCGGCAAGGGCATTGATTACACACGCAGCAAGAGCAGATCCGCCTTTTCTGCCTTCAATGGCAATAAAAGGAATTCTCCCGTAATTCATCAGCATGGCCTTTGATTCAGCGGCATTAACAAACCCCACAGGCATCCCCACCACCAGTGCCGGAGGAACCATTCTACCCTCCTCCACCAGATTGACAAGACGTATGAGTGCCGTGGGGGCATTGCCGATAACATGAATAGCAGGCTTCAAAGAACCTGCCGCTAGTTCAAGAGCAGCATGTGCCCGTGTAGTTGAATTCTTTTTGGCGGATGCTATAACTTGCGGATCATTCATCAGGCAACGCACATCACAGCCTAGAGGAGTCATCCTGCGCATAGGAATTCCACAGCGGGCCATCTCGGTATCCGTGACAATAGTACAGCCGGACCGCAAGGCATCAAGACCGGAAACAACAGCGTCCGGGTGAAAACGCACAAGATCAATCAGTTCAAAATCAGCGGTAGTATGGACCATGCGCCTTGCGATCTGCCATTCAATACCATCGAATTTTCGTGGTTCCGGGACCTCGGAATCAATTATTTCGAAAGACTTTTTTTCAATATCACCGGGCTTTGCCACGGTCATTAATTCTATTTTCCCGGACAAGAATTATCTCCTTATTATTGCAAGGGACGATGAAGTACCAATCCTGCTGGCTCCTGCCTGTAAAAGCTCCTGAGCCTGTTCAAATGTTTTGATTCCCCCGCTGGCCTTTACCCCAATATCGTCGCCCACAACAGAACGCATGAGCTTAATATCCTCTACACAGGCACATCCCGGAGCGAATCCGGTGCAAGTCTTAACAAAAGAGGCCCCTGCTGTCACCGCAAGATCGCAAGCCAGCTTCTTCTGGTCGTCATCAAGAAGCCCGGTTTCGATAATGGCCTTTACCGGTACTCCCCCGGCTCCTTCTACGGTCATGAAAATATCATTAAGGAAAGTTTTCTGATCCCCCGCCTTTAATGCCCCGACATTGACCACCATATCCAGCTCACGTGCACCTTTGTCCACAGCACGCATTGCTTCAAGCATTTTAACTTCAGCTAAAGTAGCTCCGGACGGAAAACCTATAACAGAACAGACGATGGGACTTTCACCTGAAAGCAGCTCTACCGCGCGGGCGATATGCGAGGGATGAACACACACAGAAGCAAAATCGTAATGGACCGCCTCCCTGCACAACTGCTCAATATCCGCAGGAACCGCTGATACGCTCAGTAAAGTATGGTCAATGTACGACGCCAATTTGTCTATTTTGTCCATGTCCGCCTCCCGGCTGAAATTAAAAAACAAACCTTGCTTCAGATACGGCAAAACTGCATAGCCTGAAACAAGAACATACTTCCCATTAGAACGACACTATGCGAATTAGAAATTTCGGTCAAAATATAAATAAAAAAGTGCAAAAGAAAAACCCCTGCCTCAATTGAAGCAGGGGTATAAACACCTTATAAAACTTAAAAAACTAACGATCTCTGGCCTGATATTTTGCCATATGAGCTTCCATACGACGACTGGACCACGTCAGCACGTAACAGACTATGAAATAAAGAAACGCGATGGCAATAAAAATTTCCGTGGGCGCGGACAGGGTTCTGTTGTTAACCTGTGTGGCTGTACGGGTCAGTTCGTTCACCCCGATGATATAAGCAAGGGAGGTATCCTTGGTAAGAGATACGAACTGGTTAACAAAAGAAGGAATCATATTGCGCAAGGCCTGCGGCAGGATTACATAGCGCATGGCCTGAACATGCGAAAGACCTGTTCCCCTTGCGGCTTCCATCTGCCCTCTCGGTAGGGCGATAACCCCGGCTTTTACGATTTCACCAATATAGGCCCCGGTAAAAACAATAAAAGCGACCAAGGCACACTGAAATTCCGGCAGAGAGCGACCAAGCACAACTGGAGCCAGAAAATAGAACCAAAAGATGAGCATCAGCAGGGGAATCCCGCGAATAACTTCAATATAGACAACAGATACGGACTTAACCAGCCTGTTGCGGGAAAGACGCATCAATCCTGCGGCAAGACCGATCCAGAAAGCACCAAATATACCAAGCAAGGCCAGAATAATACTGGCTGCCAGACCGCCGATGGGTCCATCAGGAAAGGCGCCCCAGAGAAAATAATCCAAATTGTTCCAAACTACATCCCATTGCACGAGACGCCACTCCTAGTATTTAATTTGCAGCAGGAAATGCTTATTATACATATTGATCATGAGCGACACGATCAGCGAGATACACAGATAGATAACGGTCGCCACAGTAAATGCCTCGAATCCGTGGAAAGTGTAGGATTCAATCTGGCGGGCCATGTAGGTGAGGTCCATAACCCCGATAGTCATGACCAGTGACGAGTTTTTGATCAGGTTCAGCGACTGGGAAATAAGGGGAGGAATAATAATCCTGAAAGCCTGCGGTAAAATAACAAACCGATAGGCCTGCAAGAAGGAGAGTCCGGTCGCGCGGGAAGCTTCCAACTGATTCTTGGGAATGGAGTTGATACCGGCCCTGATTTCTTCAGCAACAAACGCTGCGGTATAAACGGTCAGAGAAATTACCCCGGCCGCAAATTCGAAATCATGATCATAGAGCCATTCATTTACCCCTTCAGGCAAAATGGAATATGAGCCGAAATACCAGAAAAATATCTGAATAAGCAAAGGTGTGTTTCTAAAAAACTCAACAAATGCAAAGCTAAACCACTCAAAAGGCTTGAACTTGGACATACGCATGACTGCGATAATTGTCCCAAGAAGCAGTGTAAATACGATGGATACTGCGGAAATCTGAAGGGTTACCTTGACCCCGTCGATAATCCACTGCCCGTACTGTCCGCTGAGAACCAGATTCCAATCAAACTGATAATTCAAAACATCTATCCGTTGTTTTCGGGAAGACCGTGCAGGCACGGCCTTCCCGTTATCTTACAGAACTAAAACCTCAGGCTGTCGGCTTAGGGCCAAACTTCCATGTTCCAGGTAAGGGGCAGGTAGTACTTGGTATCAGGACCGAACCACTTGTTGTATGCTTGCTTGTAAGCACCGCTCTTCCACATTTTGATGAGAGCCTGGTTGACTGCATCGCGGAAGTTGGACTCGTTCTCGGGCAGGCCGATGCCGTAAGGCTCGGGGGAGATGAACTCACCAACGATTTCCCATTTTTCGGGGTTGGGGTCGGAATTCTTGAGACCGAGAAGGATGGTGGAGTCAGTTGTAACGGCTTTAACTTTACCCTGTTTGAGGGCGAGCATTGCCTGGGGGTAACCTTCGAAGGAAAGAACCTTACAATCAGGCTGTGCAGCCAGAATGTTCTGCTCAGAGGTGGAGCCTTTGGCGGTACCGACTTTTTTGCCTTTCAGGTCAGCAACAGAATTGATGCCGGAACCTTTTTTAACGAGCAGTTTCTGACCGTCCATGAAGTAAGTGATGGAGAAGTCAATAGTGTCGTCACGAGCAATTTTGTGAGTCATGGTAGCAGCAGCAAGGTCAATGGAACCCTGAACAACCATGGGGATACGGGTGGCGGAAGTTACGGGCTTGAACTCAGCCTTAACACCCAGTTCCTTGGCGATGTATTTGCAGATGTCGATATCAAGACCGACAAGTTTCTTGGTGTCTGCATCGATGTAACCGAAAGGTACAACAGCATCTTTAACACCACTGACCAAAACGCCGCGGGCTTTTACTTCCTGCAACTTATCGGCCATTGCGACAGATGCGCAAAGAGCCATCGCCAAAACCATAGCAACAACAATTGAGAGTCTTCTCATCAGGGTCCTCCTGAAACATTTAAGGTTACCTACCAATATCGCCGGCAAGAGCGACAATTACAAAATCTCCTTCAAGAACATTTTGGCTCTATCATGCTTGGGATTGCGGAAAAACTCCTCCGGGGGAGCCTGTTCAATAACTTCGCCGCCATCCATGAAAATTACGCGGTCCGCCACTTCGCGGGCAAAGCCCATTTCGTGGGTCACGCAAAGCATAGTCATGCCCTCACGGGCAAGATCTTTCATTACATTAAGAACTTCGTTGATCATTTCCGGGTCCAGCGCAGAAGTGGGCTCGTCAAAAAGCATAGCCTTGGGCTTCATAGCCAGTGCCCTTGCAATGGCGACACGCTGCTGCTGTCCGCCGGAAAGTTCTGCAGGATATTTATGGGCCTGATCGTGGATGCCTACCCTTTCAAGAAGGTAAAGTGCATTTTCCTCGGCCTCAGCCTTGGGAATATTGCGCACTTTCAGGGGTGCAAGGGTGACGTTATCCAAAACGCTCAGGTGGGGATAAAGGTTGAACTGCTGAAAAACAATGCCGATTTCGGCGCGCAGTTCATTTATATTTACACTCTTGTCAAGAATGTCCTTGTCATCAAAGGTAATAGTCCCTTTCTGGTAATCTTCAAGCCTATTGATGCAGCGGATGAAAGTACTCTTACCTGACCCACTGGGGCCACAGATAACAAGAACTTCACCTTTATCCACATGGTCATTGATACCTTTTAATACGTGAAAATCACCGTACCATTTGTGGAGATTCTTAATTTCAATCATTGCCATAATGCTTAACTCCAACTCCCGTACTGTTTATTAAGTTCAGGACCGGCCATCATAGTAAAAAAACGCGTATATCCATGATTACAGCCGCCATTCTTCAAACTCACGTTGATTTCGCCCAGAATTCGAGAATGAGAGACTTTTATAGCCCAAAACAAAGAAAAGTCAAGGGATTACCCCTGTTTTCCCATTTATGTACAATCCAAAAACAGAACTTCCCTATATGCAAAATTTCCTATTTTAGACAAACTACGCAGGAAGAACCAAAACCTGTTTTTCTCGAAATGACGGGACTCCCAGACCTGATGACACCTATAACACCTTTGCCAGAACATGTGAAATAAATATACAAAAAAGAGAAATATTTTTCCGCAAAAATGAAATTTATATATTATTTTTCATTTTTATGAAAATTCCCTGCTAAAAAGCCGAATTTAATAGCTTACAAGCCCTTCCACAAAGGCTCAAAAACGTTTTACGCTTTTTTGCAAGACAAACCAGAAGAGCCTCAATCCCTTAAATAGAGCCGCTAAGAAGGCCCACCCTCCCTCTAAATCATAAAATTTTAGCTAGTTGCCATTGTTGTAAACTCATTGATTGATCAAACAATCTATAAAGCCACATCACAACAAATCATACCAACAATAAATATCTTGAAACCCAGCTCAAGCATAAAAAAAGCGGGAACAGGCATAACCTGCTCCCGCTGAATCAGCTTTGTATGGAAAAGAAGAATTAATCGTCGGTAAGAAAAGCCACCGCACATGCTCCGGGACCTGAATGCAATCCCAGTACAGGAGAAGCTTCTACAACGAATTCCGGATCTACACCGAACTCTGCTTTGAGAATCCGTATGAATTTTTCAGCAGTCTCAGGAGCATCTGCATGGGAAATGGCATATCTGAAATTGCCACGACCATATGCATTCTCCTTGACCAGCTTGATCAAAGCATCTTCCTGCCGCTTAACACCGAAAGACTTAGCCACAACTCTGGGCTTTCCTTCTCCGGCAAACTGCAAGATAGGCTTGATATTCAGTGCCTTGGCAATGAATCCCTGCCCCTTACTCATACGTCCACCACGCACAGCATAATCAAGAGTATCAATAGTCACAAAGATTTTAACATTTTCAACAGCCCGGTCCGCAACCCTGCGAACCTCGGCAGTAGTGGCTCCTTTCTGAGCGGCACGGGCTGCCTCAAGCACGGGCAGACCAAGACCTACAGAGAGCATCTTACTGTCTATGGCAGAAACATTATCAAAAGGATTGCTCACGGTCAGAGCATTTTGAAAAGTCCCACTGAGAACCTTGGCGACATGCATGGAAACAACATCTTCATAATCAGAGCTGACCTTGGCATAAGCCCGCTTCATATCACCGGGAGACGGCTGGGAAGTGAGAGCTTTAGTTGCTCCGGGCAGTATTTTGTAAAACTCACCGGAACTGAGGGTTACCTGATCAATGTACTCATTCTCATCAATGGATAAACGCATGGGAACCACACGGATATCAAATTCTTCCAGAATTTCATCAGGAAGGTCACAGGTACTGTCAGTAAGGATACCGACTTTGCGGTCATCAGCAAGCAAACGCTTATGCTGAACCAGCATATCGTCCACTTTACGCTTAACCACTTCGCCATAACCGTTGACAATTTTTTCCACGGCATCAGGATCGTTGGTGTGGATATGAATCTTCACCGAACCGGAAGTTCCGGCCACGATCAGGCTGTCGCCCATTTCAGAGATGGAATCACGAATGGCGCCTTTATCAACATCCTTACCTTTAATGAGAAATTCAGTGCAGAAGCGAAAATCAAGAGACTCAACTGCGACTTTATTCTGAACATTAGCAAAGGATTTAGAATTGCGGGCATCCGGGAGAAAACTTTTTTCTATTTTTCCGTTTTCCAGCAGATCGACGATACCTTCCAGCAAATAGACAAAACCCTGCGCCCCGGCGTCTACAACCCCGGCGGCCTTGAGTTCAGCCAGCTTTTCAGTGGTACATTTTGCGGAATTACGTGCGAATTCGAGAGAATCAGAAAGGAGATGATGAAAATCGCGATAATTTTCTCCATTCGCATGCAGGTGCGCCGCCCAATCCCTGATAACACTTACGATAGTGCCATCCTTAGGATCGGAAATAGCTTCGCAGGAACGCTTGGCTGCTAAGGAAGCAGCTTTGGCAAAATCCGAAGGAGAAAGCTTCGGCATATCTTTCACACCCTCGGCGAATCCACACAGAAACTGGGCCAGAATGGCACCGGAGTTCCCTTTAGCCCCGTCAAGGGCGGATTCCGCAACAAGGGCGGTCATTTTTTCGATAGAACGTTCCACAGATTTACCGGTGGAACTTACTATGCTGCGCATGGTTCCGGCCATATTAGATCCGGTATCCCCGTCGGGCACCGGAAAAACGTTAATGGCATCCAGATGTGGGGAATTGGCTATAAGCTTGCTTGCAGCAGCCACAACTCCCCTCCTGAAGCGGACACCATCAACATAGTCAATTTTCACAGTATTTGCTGTAGTCATATATAAAAAGAGCTAAATATTTTTTTTTAAAGTGGCTAAATAAACGTTGTAACAATCGTCACAAAAGCAATCTCTACTTGCATGCTATATGATAAGAAATCAAGTTATTACGCAAATAAATTCATTTGTGTCTTTTTCAAATCAAAAGAAATAAACAGCCACTGGCTTTTAAATAACAACAATTTAGGATATATTTATTTTATATCACAGCAGTAAGGAGTTTTGCCGATGTCCCGGACTGAAATATTCCCTTCAATGCGTCTTATTCCCCAAATTTTCTTTTTATCTTTCATCTTTTTTGGATGCTTAATACTTTCTGGATGCAAGGAAGAGAAAAAGGCAACAAGCGGCTATCCACCCGCACCTGTAACTACTGCTAAAGCTGAACTTAAAAATACGCCCTACTACCTTACCGCCATCGGCACAGTAAAGGCTGTGGATTCCATTACTGTCCGCTCAAGAGTAACCGGATACCTAAGTAAAATATTCATCAAAGACGGGGAATATGTAGACAAAGGCCAACAGCTTTTCACTATGGACCCTTCACCTTATGAAGCTTCCATCGGCCAGCTCAAAGCGGAACTTGCTTCCGACATAACCAAATACGAACAAGCCAAAAAAGATTACAACCGCTATCGCGACCTTGTGAAACGCAAAGTAGTCAGTGAAGAAAACTTCGAAGAAAAACGTTTGGACATGAAAACTGCCAGTGATGAGATTGCGGTTACTCAAGCTAAACTCGATGATGCACGTAATGATCTCAAATATTGCTTCATCCGATCCCCCATCGACGGCCTTGCCGGATACGTCACCCCCACAGAAGGTAACCTTATTGAAGAGAACAAAGATGAGTTACTGGTCATCAACAAGATTTCACCCATTGCCGTAAATTTCTATCTACCGCAAAAATATCTAGCCGAAGTGCAAAAATATTCCAGCAACAACACCCTCGAAGTACTGGCCATTACCGAGGGCCGCGACAAGCCGCAAATAGGCAAATTGACCTTCATCGATAATCAGGTGGACACCAAAACCGGAACAATATGGATGCAAGGCAGGTTTGAGAACAATAACCAAGCCCTCTGGCCTGGAAACTATGTTGAGATCCGGCTCAAGCTTTTCGACGAAAATGTCGTTCGTATTCCCATGGAAGCCACCTGTACCGGACCGGAAGGTAAATTCGTCTGGATAGCGAACAGCAACAATACCGTTGATATGCGCCCCATCAAAGTGGATCGCAGGGCCGGAAAACTGGATATAATTGATGAAGGACTCAAAGATAAGGAGTTAGTGGTTTCGGACGGACAATTGCGCCTCTATCCCGGTGCGGTTATCACCATCAAAAACCAATCAGCTAACAACACAGCAACCGGACCAAAAGCCAAGAGCGGTGAGTAATCATGAATGTCACCGAAATTTTCATCAAACGCCCGGTCATGACCTCACTTGTGGTCATCGGCATGGTATTTTTCGGAATTGTAGGTTATTTGCGGCTCCCGGTAAGTTATCTGCCTGCGGTTGAGTTTCCGACCTTGCAGGTCACCGCCACCCTGCCCGGAGCAAGTCCTTCCACCATGGCATCATCGGTTGCTACCCCGCTGGAAAAAGAATTCACATCCACTCCGGGATTGCGCTCCATGAGTTCCGTTAACTCGCAGGGCCAGACCCTGATCACCCTGCAATTCGACCTTGACCGCGACATTGACGGCGCGGCTTCAGACACTCAGGCAGCCATATCACGGGCCAGCGGCAATCTGCCCACCGATCTTCCGCAGCAGCCCTATTACGAAAAATTTAATCCGGCTGACGATCCAGTGCTCTATATGGCTATCTGGTCGGAATCAATGCCTCTTTATAAAGTTAATGAATACACTACCACCTTTTTGACCGACACCATCTCCATGGTCAACGGAGTCTCCAAGGTGGAAGTCTATGGAGAATCCAAGCTGGCGGTGCGGGTTCGGGTCAATCCGGAAAAGCTGGCCGCACGGGGCATGAACATAGATGACATCCGTCAGGCCATAGCCGACCAGAACGTTAAGGAACCTGTCGGTACGCTGGATAACAAAAAGCAGTCCGTAACCGTGGAAGCCACCGGGCAGCTCAAAAGTGCTGATGAATTCATGCCCATGATCTTTGAGTCAGAGGACGGAAGGACTGTGCGCCTTTCCGAAGTTGGTGAGGTTATCAACTCTGTGCAGTCTGATAAATCCGGTTCATGGATTGACGGCAAGCGCGGCATTGTTATCGCCATCAAAAAACAACCCGGCTCCAACACCATTCAGGTCTGTGAAACCATCAGGGACATGCTGCCCACCATCCGCAACCAGATCCCCGCAGGCATCCAGATGAAGGTCCTTTACGACCGTTCTGTGCCTATTGAGGATGCTGTAAATGATGTACAGGAAACCCTGCTGCTGGCGATTTTCTTTGTTATCTGCGTTATCTTCTTTTTCCTGAAAAACTTTTCAGCGACCATCATTGCCGCAGTAGCGGTTCCGGTCTCCATCGTCTTTACCTTTGCCATCATGTATGTGCTGGGCTATTCGCTGGACACTCTCTCCCTGCTGGCTCTGACACTCTCTGTAGGATTTGTGGTTGATGATGCTGTTGTCATGATCGAAAATATTGTCCGCCATCTGGAAATGGGCAAAAAGCCGTACCAAGCAGCACTGGACGGAGCAAAACAGATCACCTTCACCATTATTTCCATGACCTTATCACTGGCGGTGGTATTTATTCCGCTTATGTATATGTCAGGGATTATCGGACGTATTCTGCATGAATTCGCCATGACCAT
Source organism: Marinifilum sp. JC120 (assembly GCA_004923195.1). NCBI lineage: Bacteria > Pseudomonadati > Bacteroidota > Bacteroidia > Marinilabiliales > Marinifilaceae > Marinifilum > Marinifilum sp. JC120. Next base: position 384,338 of record RDSB01000001.1, read on the forward strand.
TACCGTGGCTATCCTTGCTTCGGGAGTGGTCTCGTTGACCATGACCCCCATGCTGGCAAGTCGCATTCTTAAGCCGGGCAGCAAACTTTCAGAATCCGATCCTTTTTTCGATTTCCTGCTGCGCATGTACGACCGTTCCCTGCATTTTGTCATGCGCCACCGTGGCTGGACCATGGGAGCAGCCGGATTGATTCTACTGGCGACCATTCATTTTTTCATGGTCATACCCAAAGGATTCCTACCCACGGATGACATGAGCTATTGTCAGGGATTCGCACAGGCCAAGCAGGGGATTTCCTACAATGCCATGAAGGATCATGTGAAAAAGCTTGAACCGCTCCTCATGGCCGATGAAAACATCAAAAGCGTTATTACCGTAGCCGGGGCCCCCATCCAGAATCAGGGCTATATCTTCCCCATGCTGGTCTCACCGGATGATCGAGAAATGACAGCAGATCAGGTAGCCCGCCAGTTGATGTATAAACTCAACCAAGAACCGGGCATCATGGTCTGGATTCAGAACCCGCCCATGATCAGGCTGACTGCCAAGTCCACCAAAAACCTGTATCAGTACACTGTACAGGCCCCGGACCAGCAGGAACTCTATTCCATTGCCCCGAAATTTGAAATGCTGATGCGTCAAATCCCGTTTCTGACCGGGCTGACCTCCGATCTTCTGGACCAGAATCCGGAACTTTGGGTCAAGATTGACCGGGACAAGGCATCTTATTACGGAGTCACCGCGCACGATATTGAGAACACGCTCAACTCCGCATATTCAGAACGCAAAGTCTCGACCATTTACGGAGATACGGACCAGTACTGGGTTATCCTGCAAGTGCTGCCCTACAACCAGCGCGACCCGCGCGACTTGATGAAGCTGCACGTTGCCAACAAAAACGGTGATCTGATCAGGCTGGACAATATTGCCAGTTTTGAAGAAAAACCCGGCCCTATGCAGGTTAACCACACAGGAATGCTACCCTCAGTAACATATTCCTTTAACATAGCTCCGGGTTACTCGCTAAGTGACGCCACCTCGGCCATCAACAAGCTGGCCTTGGACAATCTGCCGGATACGGTGGTTTCCAACTTCGAAGGAACGGCTGATGAATTCCAAAAATCAATGGCCAGTGTATATTTTCTGCTGGCTATTGCGGTCTTCGTCATTTTTATGATTCTGGGAATTCTCTATGAAAGTTACATTCATCCCATCACCATTATATCCGGGCTGCCCTCAGCAGCCATCGGCGGACTTATAACCCTGACCCTTTTCGGCAAGGATCTCGACCTGTTCGGCATTGTGGGTGTCATCATGCTGATCGGTATCGTTAAAAAGAATGCCATTATGGTGGTGGATTTCGCTCTTGAAGCCGAGGAAAAAGAGAATCTATCCCCGGCGGAAGCAGCCATGAAAGGTTCACTGGAAAGGTTCCGCCCGATCATGATGACCACCATCGCGGCCATTGCCGGGGCCATGCCCATCGCGCTTGGACTTGGAGCGGGGGCGCAGGCAAGACAACCCATGGGGCTTGCTATTGTAGGCGGGTTGATCCTCTCGCAGGTGGTTACCCTCTACCTGACCCCTGTCTTCTACACCTACATGGATTCGTACCAGAGATGGAGTTACGAGCGCGGGCGGGCCAAACGAGAACTGCTCGGAATTCCGCATAAAGATGAAAGTTGATGTGCTACGCACTTATAAATAAAAGGATTTTGCCTCCGGCGGCTTAGTCCTTTTTGAAAAAAGGCTAAGAACCCAAAAACTTTTAATATGGCTTCGCCACTTCGTAAGAAACAACTTGCTTTAAAAATAAAACCCCGGCCCTGAATATTCAGGGCCGGGGTTTATCAATACGTATGATAACTAACTTACCAGTCCATCATATTTACTGCATGCTTCATGTCAGGGGCAAAATTTAAGAAACGGTCCATGTACAACATCTTAAGGTTCTTCATGATCCTATCCGGGATGTCGGTATAAACAACCATGCCACCCTTCTGATCAGCCATCTTGTGAGCATTGATCAACACCCCTAGACCAACGCTGTCTATCAAATTGGCATACCTGAGATTAATGATGGTCTTACCGCCTGACTCGCCAGCAGCTTTATATATTCTATCCTTAAAAAACTTCACAGTTGAGTTACTGATCCGTCCCTTGGGGGCAAAAATGCAGAATTCTCCCTTCTGACGTTCGATAAAATCGAACTGGGTTTCAAAAGCCTGATCAATAACAGAGTCGAGACTCTGCATAGTGTCAGAATTTTGCCCCTCCACCTTTTCCTTTAACTTTAGCGCATTAGCCCCCAGACCAATACGCTCTATGCTGTCATTTATGTTAGTCATGGATTGGAGATTGCATTATAGATGCCAATAATTAAATCAGGGAGTTATAAATTTAACAAATAAAAAAACAGACCTGAAAATTCAGGCCCGTCGGCTAAAATCACATACTCTAAAAAACTACCAATCAAATTTCATCAAAGCTGAATCAAGGTCAGGAGTTAAATTCAAATAACGGTCCATGGTCAGCATTTTCATATTCTTGGTGATCATATCATTCATGTCACTGTAAACGATCATGCCACCATACTTATCCGAATTCTTATGGGCTGCAATCATCACTCCAAGCCCCATACTGTCAATTGAATCCACCTCACTACAAGACATAATAACTTTACAGCCTTCTTCTCGGATAACATGGTACAATAGTTCACGAAACAATGGAACGGTTGCACTATTAATGCTTCCTTTGGGACACAAAATCACCACATCTTCAATCTGTCTTTCGGTCAATTCAAATCTGACCGGTCTAACTTCGCCCTGCCTAGTTGCAGAATCACCTGACACGGCACCTAAATCACGCATAATAGATCCGTATTAATAAGATTAGCGGAACAAAAGACTGATAAAAAAAGGAGAAAAGAAGGCAATATAATCAATGGAAAAGAGGTAGGAAAAGTCAATCTTTACGACAAGAACACTATATAAACGTTCACTAAGAAAATTCTATACCAAAAAAGTATACATAAAGAAATAACAAACTAACATCCATCATGAAATGTAAACAGGGCCAGCATTACTACAAAACAAAAAACGACATATAACAAAAAAAGCGGAACCAGCATTAAACTGGCTCCGCCATTAAGAACTTCTACTAAATAATACTACCAATCAAATTTCATCAAAGCTGAATCAAGGTCGGGACTTAAATTCAAATAACGGTCCATGGTCAGCATTTTCATATTCTTGGTGATCATATCATTCATGTCACTGTAAACGATCATGCCGCCGTACTTATCGCAGTATTTATGGGCATGGACCATTACTCCCAGCCCTGCACTGTCAATAAAATCCACATCTTTCATACTCATGACGATCCGGCATCCGTCATCACAGCAATGGCTGTATAAACGATCTCGAATCAAAGGTACTGTGGAATGGTTGAAGCAGCCTTTTGGACACAAAAGAAGACAGTCCTCCCGCTCTTCTTCCGTAAAGTCAAAAACAACTCCATTATGCTCCGGCTTGCTCATATGAAACTCCTCCAAAACAAAATAAGGACGAAATCCTATTCAGTAAATAGAAAATTTATTCCGCCACGCACTCGCGTAGCAGGCAATAGTCTTCACTGCCCTTAGCCGGGAGAATAACTCCCTGCGAACTCCTGCCGTCAACTTTAAGTACTACGGGAGCCGGCAATCTCAGGTGACTTATAAACTCTCCTTTCTCAACGGTCGGCTGATTTTCGAACCATTCCCAATTCATAAAGTCACCCGGCTTATCAAGCACCATCAGATAATTAATCCCCAAGGTCGTAATATTATGGAAGAAATGGGACCCCTGCGAAGGCTCAACCTTGAGGGATTCACTTGAGGTCTCGATAATAGCTGATACATTTGAAATATCAGGCCACTCTACCGGAATACCCAGCCAGTGATCCGCAGAACCCCAACGTCCGGGACCGGCCAGCAGATATTTACGATTCTGCTTAATCAAGCGCCTGTTTATGGCTGAGATTTCTATAGCTATCTGGCGGGTCTTGGACACATCAAAGCTATCAGGACGGACAATAAGAAGATCTACGATATCATCCTTCTCAGCATTGCCGAGGGCATGGCTGGAAACACAGACAGCATTCTTCAGCTCCTGTTCACTAATATCGATACGGTTAAGGTCTGCCCTAGCACTCATGGGCCGAAGCTGTAGGAGGTTGAATTCCGGCTTGCGCCCATCATCGAAAATATTGATACAAAACTCCATTTCCACCGGACCACCCATGCCATTTTCAGCAAGCTTCAAGACATCGGTCAACACTCCCGGAAGCGGAAGAAGCTTATGCTTGAGAACCGGAGCAAAAAGAACCACCTTGGGACCGGGAATAGCTGCGGTATCTCTAATTCTGCCCTCCTCAGCCAGATAAGTGGAAGCAAGCCTGCGTACAGGAACCGTATCCTCAAAATCCGCAATATCAAGCTTTTCAAGATTGGCATCCCCGTGGATGTCGAAAACTTCACCATTGCCCATACGCAGACCGTAAAAAGAAGTCTGGGCATTCTTCAGCGAATCCTGCAAAGTGGGACACTGAGGCAGTATCTTGGGATATTTTGGTGAAAAGCGGATACACTGCTCCCCGTCCACTACAGATTTTCCGATGCCTAAGGCAATCGTCGCCACCCCGTGTTCCGGCTTCATTTTCCCGAAGGGATAATAGTTGTAGGACTGCCCCACCCCGGATATGGCCGGGAAAAAGTAATCTCCGTATTGTTGTCCGGCCACTTCCTGAATAATGACCGCCATTTTCTCCTCATCCGTGCGCTGGTTAACACGTTGGGAAAAAGATTTCGGAGCCTTGTAATATGTGGAAGCCCAGACCAGCTTGATGCCGTCCACCAATTGTTGCAATCTCTGCTCTATATCAGGATGGTCATTGGGAATCATATAAGTCTGGTACAATCCAGCGTAAGCCTGATACTGGGCATCTTCCAGCAAACTGGATGAACGAATGGAAAGTGGATATTTCACTTCCTGCAAATAAGCCCAGAGTTGAGCCTCAATCCAGCCGGGGAAAAAAGCCTCACTGAAAATTTCAGCCACCTTCTCATCTTCAAGGTCGGTAGTGGCAAGATAAGAAAGATCGTTCATCTCCATGAAATCATCAAACCCGGACGTTCCGATGGTCAGAGTACGCGGCGCAGTAATGAGCACATCTTTATACTTATCGTGCAACCAAGAATTACGAGCCAGCATGGAACAGATAAAGGCCATGCCGCGCGCCTTACCCCCCAACGATCCAGCCCCGATCTTTAGAAAATCCGTATCCGGGTCAAAATCCTTGGGGTTGAATGATACAATGACCCCTTGCTGACGTTGCATGCGTCTTTCACGGATCAGGGAAAGCATATGCTCGAGATGGGTTTCCACATCAGGAAAATCCTTCTCCCTAAGTGGACGGATTTTATTGGCAAGGGTAATTTCAGTACGGGCATAAAACCAGCGGGAAATGTCATTCCTTATGCAATACCGCATAAAAATATCCTGCGGAATTTTACGCAGACATTTTTCCAATGAGTAAAGGCTGGATGCCCGTGCCACTTCATTTTCTTCAAGATCACGAAAAACAAAATCACCGAAGCCAAGATGATCCGTGACAAACTTGCGCACTTCGGACATGAGGTCCGGGGAATTCTTATCCACAAAACTGGCCGGGACAGCCTCTGCCCGTTCCTTGTTTTCCGGTTCATTACTGGTCAAAAGAAGAGGAATATCATCACGGGAAGCCTTGATGGTTTTGAGCAACTCTATGCCGGAATTTCCATCCAGAATGCCCATGCGCGGAAATCGTACATCAGAAATTACGCCAAGGATATATGGCTCGTATTTCTCGAAAACAACCATAGCTTCTTCGTAGGTGCGGGCGGTCAGTATCTTAGGCCGTGCCCTCATAGTCAGCAGACGGTGCTCGGAATTCAACCCTTCCTCAAGCACGGCCTGAGTCTGGCGCACCAGTTCCTTATAAAGAATGGGCAGAAATGAAGCCAGATAACGAGGCGAATCCTCAACCACAATAATAACTCTGATCCCGACCTCGGAAGTATCATGCTCCACATTAAGCAGGTCTTCGAGATTTTTGACCATGGCTACCAGCAGTTCTGCATCACCGGACCAGACAAACTGACGGTCTGTGCCCTCGCAAAGCACCTCATCGGGTACGGCCAGTTGTTTATGGGCCAGCATTGCCACCGGGATACCCGGAATCTTATCCTTGATACGGCGGCCCATGTCGCAACAGTCCATATTGGTCAGATGAGGCATGATAATGACAAGATCGAAAAAACGAATATCAAGCAATTCAAGGGCTTCATCAATATTGGAAACCCATGTAAGGCGCGGAGGACGACTCAAATTCAAGCCACGGTATTCACTGACAATGCGTTCGGAAATACGGCTATCTTCTTCCATGACCCAAGCATCATAAGGGCTGGAAATGAGCAGGATATCCCGGACCTTAACCTGCATCAGGTCATGGTAAAGGCTGAACTTGCGGCTCTGCCCACCCAAAAATCGCATTTTGTCTTCCATAAGGATGCCCCGGATTCGATAAATTAAAAAAAAGGCGGACAGCGAAATCATCGCAGTCCGCCTTCTTGGTCAGATTCGTTATATTACAATATAATATGAAACTGTTTTAGACAACACCCTGATCAAGCATGGCTTGTGCTACTTTTACGAAACCTGCGATGTTGGCTCCGTTCACGTAGTTGTAGGGGGTGCCATAATTCTCGGCAGTATCCATGCAGGACTTGTGAATATTGTGCATGATGTGCTTGAGGCGATTATCAACTTCCTCACGGGGCCAGTTGAGGCGCATGCTGTTCTGGCTCATTTCAAGGCCGGAAACGGAAACACCACCTGCGTTGGCAGCCTTGCCCGGTCCATAAAGCAGTCCGGCATCAAGGAAAATATTTACACCATCAGGCATGGTCGGCATATTTGCGCCCTCGGAAACAACGCGAACACCATTAGCAACGAGATTGGATGCGTCCTTGCCGTTGATTTCATTCTGGGTTGCGGAAGGAAATGCGCAATCAGCCTTGTGATTCCAGAGCGGATTAAATTCCTGATCAGGATCGACCGGGAAATATACAGCTTCAGGGTACTTCTCCACGTATTCCTTAACTCTGCCGCGGCGCACATTCTTGAGCTGCATGATGTACTCAAGCTTTTCACGGTCAACACCCTTTTCATCATACACATAGCCCGATGAATCGGAAAAGGTAACCGGAGTACAGCCGAGTTCAAGCAGCTTTTCCATGGTGAACTGGGCCACGTTACCGGAACCGGAAACTAGTGCGGTCTTGCCTTCAAGGGTTTGCCCCTGAGCGTTAAGCATTTCAGCAGCAAAATAGACCGATCCGTAACCGGTGGCTTCAGGCCTGACCAGACTGCCGCCCCAGTTAAGGCCCTTCCCGGTAAGTACGCCGGTAAATTCATTGCGAATCTTCTTGTACATACCGAACATATAGCCAATCTCACGCGCACCCACACCGATATCACCTGCCGGGATGTCAGTATTGGGGCCGATGTGGCGAGAAAGTTCAAGCATGAAGCTCTGGCAGAAACGCATCACTTCCATATCCGACTTGCCCTTGGGATCGAAGTCGGAACCGCCCTTACCGCCCCCCATGGGCAAAGAAGTCAGGGCATTCTTGAAGACCTGTTCAAAGGCCAGAAATTTGAGAATACCGAGGTTTACCGAAGGGTGAAAACGCAAGCCGCCCTTATACGGACCGATTGCACTGTTCATCTCCACGCGAAATCCACGGTTAACGTGTACGTCGCCTTCATCGTCAGCCCATGGCACACGGAACATGATTACCCGTTCCGGTTCAACAATTCTTTCCATAATCCCGGCACTGCGGTATTCGGGATTGCGGTCAAGAACAGGCTTGATCGATTCAACAACCTCGCTCACAGCCTGATGGAATTCACGTTCATTGGGATCCCTGAGTTTGACCAGTTCCAAAATTTCCATGCACAGCCTCCTGATCGGCCTTAAGCAGTTGATATGAAATTAACATCCAATAAATTTTCAATTCCTTTATTTCACCACTAACCAACTAAGTCCACACCTCTTTTTAAAAAAACACTGAAAATCTTCATCTTTTTTTTGCTAAAATTGTGCTTTTTGATCTACCAATCAAGACATTAAAACCAAACCGCAACACAAACAGGTTGACAGTAAGTAAACACTTACTGTAGACACAAAATCATGAACACCTACAAAGATCTATTTTTCTTTTTTAATTTTTTTAGCTTTACCAGCCCTGTGGTCTGGAGGTGTTCACTCGCGTAAGCGAAAGTTGAATGAGTTTTCTCCCAGGCCGCAGGCGAACAGCCCGCGGCCTTTTTTATTTTCTGCCCGGGTTTCCACAACCAGCCTGCCCTTATCAAACAGCTCTATCAATTCAACTTAACACGACTTTTTTACAATTTTAATCAACTCAATATCATTGGAGGCTTCAAATGATGTTAGGACTTGGAAGTGTTGAGATTGCGGCGGTCTTCTGGCTTTGCCTGCTCTCATCGCTCGGCTGCGTGGTTTATGGAATCCTGAACTGGAACAACCGGGGCAAGCCCGACGCAACCGCACTGAATGTGGATGTAAAAAAGAAAGGGGATAAGTGATGGTTACCAAGATCGTCATTACCAGTATCTACCTTGGCGTAATTTTCTATCTCGGCTTCAAGGGCTGGCAGTCCACCAAAAAATCCACCGACTACATGCTTGCCGGGCGGCAGATGAACCCGTTCATCATGGCCATGTCTTACGGCGCGACCTTTGTTTCCACATCCGCTATCATTGGTTTCGGCGGAGCAGCAGGCCTTTTCGGTTTCCCCCTGCTCTGGCTGACCCTTGCCACCATCGTTGTCGGCGTACTCATCGCTATGGTCTTTTTCGGCAAGCGAACCCGTAGAATGGGTCTGGCCCTTGAGAGCCACACCTTCCCGGAACTGCTGGGCCGCCGTTACGATTCCAAATTTATTCAGGGATTTGCTGGCGGGATAATCTTTCTCTTCATCCCTGTTTACGCTGCGGCGGTGCTGATAGGTATTTCGCGTATGATGGAAATATCCTTCGGTATCCCTTACGACACCGCACTGATCTTAATCAGCTTCATTCTTGCGGGTTATGTAATTTCAGGCGGCATGAAAGCGGTTATGTACACTGATGCTTTTCAGGGGCTGATCATGGCAATTATGATGATCATCCTTATCGTCTCCACTTACTCCATGCTCGGAGGAGTGACTGAAGCGCATCAGGCCCTGACCGATATGGTCAACCTTATGCCTGCCAAACTCCAGAAAGGCGGCATGATCGGCTGGACCCAAGGGGCACAATTCGGCACCCCGCTTTGGCTGGTTATCTATACCACCATTGTTTACGGCGTGGGTATCGGCGTTCTGGCCCAGCCGCAGCTGGCTGTACGTTTCATGACTGTCCCCTCTGACCGCGAACTGAACCGTGCGGTACTCTACGGCGGAATATTCATCCCGCTCATGACCGGGGTAGCCTTCCTCACCGGGGCACTTTCAAATGCCGTATTCTATAAAGAAGTAGGTAAAATATCTATCGCTGTCGCAGGCGGTAACATGGACAAAATCATTCCCATGTACATCGAACAGATGATGCCTTCATGGTTCTCAGCCCTGTTCCTGCTGGCAATGCTTGCAGCCGGGATGTCCACCCTTTCCTCTCAGTACCACGTGGGCGGAACCGCGCTGGGTCGTGACTTCTTTGAAAGATTCATCAATGTTCCAGCAGACAAATCAGTCAAGATTACCAAGATCGGTGTTGCCATCACCCTGCTGGCCGCTATCCTCTGGGCATGGGTTCTGCCTCCGTCCATCATTGCCCGCGCAACCGCTTTCTTCTTCGGCCTCTGCGCCGCATCCTTCCTGCCCATCTATCTGCTGGGTCTGTACTGGAAAGGCATGACCAAGAAAGCCGCAAAGATCTCTATGGTAGGTGGATTCAGCGCATCCATGTTCTGGCTGCTTTTCGTACACGTCAAAGAAGCTAAGGCTATCGGACTCTGTAAGGCCCTGACCGGAATGGATACCCTCGTATCCTCAGCCACCAAGGGATCATGGGTCTGGCTGCTACAATGGGTTGACCCCAACGTGGTCGCACTGCCTGTATCCATGGCACTGGCTATCGGAGTGGCAATGATTACTCCTAAGATGACTGAGAAACATTTGAAGCTTTGCTGGGCTAATATGTAGAGCGACTGAGACTTCTAGAATAAAGGGTGTAATCTATGTTGGTTACACCCTTTTTCTATTTTATATGGATATAAAACGGACAGTTTGACGTGCTAACAACAAAATGGATATAAATCTCTTATTAGTGGGTAAATAGCACTTATCCTAGGAAATCGAAGACATCCTATCCTTGAAGGACGAACACATAATGAGTGAAAGTAGCGATCAAATGTCAAACAGTAGCGATGACAATGTAAGTATCTGTGGAGATAGAAATACTCTTGAGTACGAACGTCCAAGTATATCTCAAGCGAGCATAGACATTATTGGAAATGACAACATTATTAAAATCCACCCCAGAGCTCGGCTAGGATCAGTGAGAATCCATATGCGTGGTGATCATCATCGCCTTTTTGTGGGTAGCGATGTACAGATGAACGAGGGTCTTTTACGTCTTATCCATGGAGGTGGTCTAATAGCGATAGGAGCAAGAACCACAATCATCGAGGCGGAACTGATTTCATTTGAAGTTGGCACCAAAATTGTTGTTGGAGAGGATTGTCTCATAAGTTGTGGAGTACGAATCTGGACTGGCGATGCCCACTCGATTGTTGACGCCAAGACAGGAAAGCGCATCAACTACGGCCAAGATATAACCATCGCCAACCATGTCTGGATTGGCTATGAGGCTATGCTGTTGAAAGGAGCAACAATGGGACACGATTCAATACTTGGAGCCCGAGCTGTTCTCAGCAAAAAAATTTCGCCGCAGTGCCTTGCTGCCGGCAACCCCGCAAAGATGATTAAGAGCAACGTAACATGGACTCCCGATGTGTTTTATGAAAAAGGTGGCAATCCCTTGGTAGACGGCGAGAAAGAAAATTGAACAGCTATAAAACTTCAAGATTCATGGTGTTGACGGGGGAAAGGGCGCGTTCCGCTTGACCCAATGCAATTTAGCGGTCAAACTGGCAAACTCATTTACATATAAGGAAATAAGGAGACTTGTCCGTGAGTCTGCAAGACACCCCGACCCTGAAAAATGCGCTGGCACTGAGTGCCGATAAATATGCTGATCGCCCCGCTGTCTGCTTTGTAGGCGAAGCCCCTATGACCTACCGCGAATTCAAAAAGCTGGTAGACGACATTTCTCTGTTACTTCACAGCCGCAGCATCACCAAGGGCGACAAAGTTGCCATCCTGAGCGAGAACATGCCCAACTGGAGTGCCGCCTATCTTGCCATCACCTGCATGGGCGGTGTTGCCATTCCTATACTCACCGAATTTCACGAAGGTGCAGTGCATCACATTCTACGCCATTCCGAATCCAAGGCCATCTTTGTTTCCAAACGGTTGAAGCACAAGGTGGATGAGTACGAATCCGACAATATCCACACCGTCATCACTCTCAATAACTTTTCACTTTCCACTGCTGACGGACTACGCCAAACTTTCAAGGAAGGCATAATTCAAGCGCGCAAATCTTTTGAGCAGGTCAAGGAACGAATCAGCAAGGAACTTGAGAAATACACGGACATGGGCAAGGAATACGTTCGCCCATCAACGGAAATCGACGTTAATGACGTTGCCGCGATCCTATACACCTCCGGCACCACGGGAAGCTCCAAAGGCGTCATCCTCACGCACCGCAATATCGTGTTCAACGCCATGGCAAGTGCCAATATCATTGACGTGAACACCGAAGACCGTCTTGTTTCGGTCCTGCCGCTGGCACACACTTTCGAATGCACACTGGGTATGGTCCTGCCGCTTATCCACGGTGCATCTATCCATTACCTTCGCAAGCCGCCCACGCCTAAAACCCTGCTTCCAGCCATGTGCAAGGTCAAACCGACCCTGCTGCTCATCGTGCCGCTGATTATTGAAAAGATCTTTAAGAACCGTGTCCAGCCCAAGCTCAAAGGATCGGGCATCATGCGCAATGTCATGAAGCTCGGTGCCGCTCGTAAAAAGCTCTATGCGGTTGCCGGTAAGAAACTCATGGAAGCCTTTGGCGGACAACTTCGCTGCATGCCCATCGGCGGTGCGTTCCTGGCCCCTGAAGTCGAGGACTTTCTCATGCATTCCGGTCTGCCCTATACTGTCGGCTACGGTATGACCGAGACCAGTCCGCTCTGTTCCGGTGAACCCCCAAGATCCGCCCGCTTCCGTTCTGCCGGACGCCTTCTCCAAGGCATGGAAATTAAAATCGATAACCCAGATCCCGATACCGGAGAAGGCGAGATTCTGGTTAAGGGCCCCAACGTCATGCAAGGGTACTATAAGGCACCTAAAGTCACGGAAGAAGTACTCATGGAAAACGGCTTTCTGCGCACCGGCGATCTCGGTTACATTGACGAGGATGGATACATTTTCCTGCGCGGTCGTCTGAAGAATGTAATCATCGGCCCCAGTGGTGAAAACATTTATCCCGAAGAAGTTGAATCCATTATCGGCGAATGTGATCACGTATTGGAATCAATCGTCTATCGCGCTGAGGGCAAGCTCGTTGCCCGTATTCATCTCGACTATGTCAAATTCGACGAAGAACGCGGCACCGGCAAAATGATTGAATCAAAAGCCCGTGATGCAGTGCAGAAGCATCTCGATTCCGTCAAGAAGACCGTCAACGGCAAAGTCTCCAGTTTCGCAAGGCTCTCCAAGGTAATCGAACAAGTCGAACCGTTTGAAAAAACGCCCACCCAAAAAATCAAGCGTTATCTTTACATAGATATGGAAGAGAACCAAAAGCGATAATTTTTTAAGGGCTGGGACAGAAATGTTCCAGCCCTTCTGTTTTGATACTTGACCTGCCGATAAACTTAATAGTTCATGCTACTCTCTCAAGCGGGAAATAAACTGCATGATTCGGAGCTTTATGAATAGGCATGGTTTGCTTTAAATTGCCCAAATAAAACAGGCCGCAACGTTCAACGTAGCGGCCTGTACTCAATCAAATTCTCTCCAGCTTACTTCTTAGGCGGCAGCGAACAAGATTCGCTACAGCAGGTGCCTTGAAGGAATCCGGTGTAAGTATAAAAAATCCTTTCGATCTTGGTCCGCTTTTCCGCTGGAAGCGGCTCGCGTTTGTAATCTGCGGTCATTTTCAGCAGATCTTCATAATTCGGTACTGATTTCATGCCGTGAGCCAAGGTCTTGCCGGAAATTGCATCCAGAAGAAAAGCATCCATGGAATCGGAAATTACCACGTAAGGAACCGGACCGCCCTGGAAGAGCTTACCCGCACAGACCGCCTCACGCTCATAGCTGCCCACATCCCCGGCGCAAAACATAACTATCATGATCGGCTGATCATTCTTATCGTAAATAGCAAGATCAATTGTACGGCACATTTCCTCACCATCTATATCAAAACAGATGTCGATCTTGGCCTTCAAGGATTCCTTGGGGTAGCCCAGCTCTTCCACCAGCAGCTTTGCCAATGCCTGACGAAATTCCTCGTAAGTGGTCTCTTCAATCTCTTCACCACTCAAATAATCACGCAATGTTCCACCCATACTTGTTTCATGCATATTGTGCCTCCGACGGCCCTGCGGGGCTTATTTTGATGCGCTACGCGCTTTTGATATATGATTTCGCCTCCGGCGGCCAAAGGAGCTAAGCCCCTTTGGAATCCCTATCGGCTTAAGCAATTATATAAGCATGCTGGGTTGTTGTGCAAGTGATTAAAGACAAAAGAAGGGTTGACGACCTGCCAATCAAGTCGCCCGCCCTTCTTTATCCTTGAAGCACAACTCCCTATGAGTCATGCAATCGTCTTTATATTAAAATCTTTGGGGAACTTTCGCAAGCTTTGCATACCCCCCTTATCCCGACAAAATAAGCAAATCATCCAAAGCCCACCTCACTTTGACACATATTATCAATTGAAAATAATTTTCACTTTCTCCTTGACTCACATTCCATACTTGACTAGTCAAGAATTCAGTTGACATTGATTTTCAACATCCAAATCAAAACAGTCATTACAAAAGGGAGACACAAATGACTAAAAACATAAATCTTTCCAAAATCCTTGAAGGCCGGACTTACGCAGTTCTCGGTTTTGAAACTGAAGCATCCGAATATTCACAGAAACTTCGTAAAATGGGTTTTGTTAAAGGCACTAAAATAGCCCTCGCTCCTATTAAAATTTCAGATCCCATGATCTTTGAAATCCGGGGAAGCCGTATCGCACTACGCAAGGACGAAGCGGATCAAATTAAGGTAGAGGAGCTTTAGTCATGCATAAGATTGAAAGAATCGCCATTGCAGGCGTGCCCAACTGCGGTAAGACAACTCTTTTCAACGCCCTGACCGGTGCCCGCCAGAAAGTCGGTAACTGGCCCGGCGTTACAGTAGAAAAAATCGAAGGCACATTTTCACTTTCCGGTGCCAAGGTTGAGCTTGTAGACCTGCCCGGGACCTACAACCTGAGCCCTGATACCGAAGACCAGAAAGTAGCTGAACGTGTTATCCGCAGCGGCGAGTATGACATGATCGTTAACGTTGTGGATGCCACCAATCTTTCCAGAAACCTGTTCCTGACTATGGATCTACTGGAACGCACCGACCAGATTGTCATCCTGCTGAACATGCTTGACGTTGCTAAAAGCGAAGGTCTTGATATTGATGTGGACAAGCTCAGCAAAGAGCTTGGAGTCCCGGTCATTCCCATAATTGCCGTTGATAAAAACTCTGTTGCAAAAGCAGTGGAAGCCCTTGGAAATGAATCGCAGAATCTTCCGGAGCACGACTCGCACCCCACTCGCCAGGAAGTTATGGACACGGTTGAAAAATACAACCACATCGACACCATCTACTCCAAGGTTCTCAGGGAAAGGAAAGACCGCAGCCAGAACTTCACCAACCGGGTGGATAACATTGTCATGAATAAATTCGCGGCTATCCCCGTGTTTCTCATTTCCATGTTTCTGACCTTCTGGTTCGCTATCGGCCTCGGCTCGGTCTTCATCGATTTTTTCGACATCATGGCCGGACTTATCTTCATCGATATCCCCGCAGACCTGCTTAGCACAATAGGTGCGCCTGAATGGGTAACTGTAACACTTGGCGGCATCGGTGCCGGTATCCAGACCGTTGCCACCTTCATTCCGGTGGTATTCTTCATGTTCCTCGCGCTGGCGATTCTTGAGGACTTCGGATACATGGCCCGCGTAGCTGTTGTTGCTGACCGTTTCATGCGCAAGATCGGGTTACCCGGTTCTGCATTTATTCCTATGGTTGTAGGCTTCGGCTGTACCGTCCCCGCAGTTATGGCCGCCAGAACTCTTAGCTCCAAACGGGACCGTTTCATGACCATTTTCATGGCCCCGTTCATGTCCTGCGGCGCACGTCTGCCTGTTTACGCACTCTTTTGCGTAGCTCTATTCGGCGCATATTCCGGTCTGGCTGTATTCCTTATCTACCTTTCCGGTCTGGCCATGGCTATTTTTACCGGATTTCTGCTGAAGAACACCCTTTTCAAGGGCACTGCTTCCCACTTTGTAATGGACCTGCCCCTTTACCACATTCCCAGAATTAGCGCGGTTTTCAAAAGCGCATGGCTGCGTATGAAAGGTTTTGTCAAACGTGCTGGTGTAATCGTTGTCACCGCTGTTTTCATACTCTCCATGCTCAACTCTGTAGGTATCAATAATGGACAGTTGACCTTCGGTAACGAAGATTCCCAGAACTCCGTGCTCGCCATTGCCGGGAAATCCATTTCCCCCATCTTCAAGCCCATGGGTATCGAAGAAGAAAACTGGCCAGCATCCGTGGCCCTGTTCACCGGACTATTTGCTAAGGAAGCAATCGTCGGTACTGTAAACTCCCTCTACTCATCAATGGATAATGCCGCTGCCACTCCCGAAGTTGAAGCTGGAACCGAAGAAGAAAGCGGACTTGATATCGGCGGCGCAGTTAACGAAGCATTCGGCACTGTAATTGACGGCCTTGCAGGAGTTGTGACTTCAGTAGACCTGCTCGGAATCGGGCTGATCAGCGAAGACAGCGCAACCGTATCCGAAGAAATCGGCGCAGATGCATCTGTTTACAAACATCTTGCTGCAAACTTCACTGTATACTCCGCCTTCGCCTACCTGCTCTTCGTACTCATGTACTTCCCCTGCCTCGCGGTAATCGGAGCCACCAGACAGGAAATGGGCGGCTTCTACTCCGCAGTAATGGCGATGTACTGCACTGCGCTTGGCTGGTCTGTTTCAACCTTGTTCTACCAAATCGCTGAAGGTAAAAATCCTATTTACATGGGAATCGCAGTTGCTATTCTTGGAGGGATTTATGGCACGCTGAAATATCTGGGCAGTAAAGAGGTTAAAGAGGAGCCTCAGCTTAGACCTTTGAATTTGTAAACACATATTGCAACACAAAAATAACGCCCCGCCTGAAAAATCAGACGGGGCGTTTCAATTTCTTAATTCTTAATCAACAAACCCTACGGCATAACACTCCCCACCTTCAACGCGAAATCAAACACGCCTGCGGGCATCATGCCCAGTCCCAGCACGAGCAGGGAAAGCAGAGCCGCCCCGGCGAAGCTGAATGCGGAAGTGTCCGGCAGGGGCAGATCCTCGGCAGCATCCTTGGTGTAGGCATGGCGGACAAGTCCCAGATAATAGTATATGGAAATGGCGGTGTTAATCCCGGCGATAATGATCAGCCAGTTGTAGCCGTGATTCCAGCCTGATGAGAACAGGAACAGCTTGCCCATGAATCCTGCCATGGGTGGCAGGCCGACCAGCGCGAAAGCTCCAACAGCCAAGGCAAAAGCAAGGGCCGGGGCGCGCTTGTGTAGGCCATTCAGGTCATCCAGTTGCAAGTTACGTCCATCCACGGATACGCGGCTGACCACCCAGAAACAGGTCAGGTTCATTGCCACGTAAGCCAGTGTGTAAAATGACGCGGCAGCAAGTCCCTCGGCAGTGCCTGAAACAAGTCCGATCATAATGTAACCAGCATGGGCAACGGATGAATACCCGAGAATACGCTTCACATCCTTTTGGGCCAGCGCAGCAAGGTTACCGAAGGTCATAGACAATGCAGCAAGTACGGCGATCACGGTTGTGATATCGTAACCGGGCTTGAACATGGCTGCGAGGCGAATCAAAATTACCACCGCGCCGAGCTTGGGCAGGGTTGCCACAAAAGCGGCGGTTTCGTTGCTCGCACCTTCATAAACATCCGGGCACCAAAAATGGAATGGAAACAGAGCCAGCTTGTAAAACATACCCAGCAAGAACAATCCCATACCAGTTACAGCCATGGGTGCGGCCTCGAAAGACCATGTCTTCTGGACCAGTTCCGCAAGGTAGGTAGTATGCATTCCGGCGAGGATGTAGGAAAATCCGTACAAGGCAAGTGCCGTAGAAACCGCACCGAACATGATGTACTTAATTGCCGCTTCAGCCGCGCCTTTGTCCTTGGCCCTAAGTGCGATGATCGCATAAAGGGCATAAGATGAAAGCTCCAGCGCAAGGTACATGGTGATCAGCTCCACTGACGAAGCGAGCATCATGAGGCCCCATGCGCTAATGGCGAGAAACAGAAAGTAATCAGATCTTTTTTCAGTCTCCAATGTTGGCTGACGGGTGGCGTTAAATATCGTCACACTAAAGCCGATAGCTATGGCTACTTTAAAAAACTGCGAAAGCGGATCGATCTGATAGGCCCCATGAAAGAACAACCCTTCCTGACCGACTGAAAGCAGAGAGACCGCAATCGGCAAAAGAGACGCAATGGGCAGCCAGACGCCGACCTTATCACGCATCCTCTCACTGCCCACCGCCTGCACAAACAACAGGGCAATAATCAGGAACATGGAAAGTTCCGGCATGAAAAGATATGGATTCACATTCATTTCAATATCTCCTGTTGTCTATTTCACAATTCCCTTAAGGGAATTGAATGCCAGTTGCAGCGGGTTTTCCTTTTGGATGGAAACAATCTTAGCCCCTTCCTTCACGTCCTTCTCCAGCTTGATGAGCGAGGCATCCATTATCTTAAAACAAAGCCCCGGTGCCAGACCGATGTAAAGGACAAAAACTGCCGGAACGGCCAAGTATGTCCATTCGCGCAGGTTAAGATCAGGCCATTGCTTCCATGAAGTCGGGCGGCCCCATGCCAGCTTGAGGGATACACGCAACATGTAGGCTGCGGCAACCATGGCTCCGGGCACCATCAGTGCACCAATCCATGGATTCTGCTCAAACGCGCCTACAAAGACAAGAATCTCACCCACAAAGCTGTTGGTTCCGGGAAAGCCGAAGGAGGACAGCGCGAAAAGACCCCAGAAGAACATGTAGGCTGGCATGTATTTACCAAGACCTTGGTTATCTTCCAGTTCACGGCTGTGACTGCGCTCGTAGACAGCACCGATCATCATAAACAGACCACCGGTAGTGATACCGTGGTTGAGCATCTGGAAGAGCGCGCCTTCCAGCCCGCGCTGATTGAAGAGGAAGATGCCGAGAGTGACAAATCCCATATGGCCCACAGATGAGTAGGCGATAACTTTTTTGATATCGTTCTGCCCGAGAGCCACGATTCCGCCGTAGAGAATTCCGGCAATGGAAATGGCAATCATGAACGGTGCAAAGTAATCACTGGCTGCCGGAGTTAAAGGCAGGTTGAAACGTAGAAACCCGTAGGTTCCCATTTTCAAAAGCACAGAAGCCAGAATAACCGATCCGGCTGTGGGGGCCTGTACGTGCGCAGCTGGAAGCCATGTGTGGAACGGGAACATTGGAACTTTAATCGCAAAAGCCAGTGCAAGGGCCAAAAATGCCCAGAACTGAAAACTGAAGGCAAAGTTCTGCTCCATGAGTTCAGGAATAGCGAAGGTTCCTCCGGCAACTCTGAAGGCGACAATTGCCACCAGCAACAGTGCCGAGCCTGCCAAAGTGTAGAGGAAGAACTTGAGCGATGCATAACGCTTCTCAGGTCCGCCCCAAACGGCAATAAGCAGGTACATGGGAACCAGCATTGCTTCCCAGAATACGTAGAAAAGGACCAGATCAAGGGCGGTAAAAACTCCAACACAGGCCGCAGTCATAAACAGCAGACAGAAATGGAATTCCTTAATCCTTGTAGTGATGTAGGTCCAAGAACAAAGTACACAGAGCGGCAGCACAGCGATGGTCAAAATAATCATCAAAAAACTGATGCCGTCGGTACCAAGATAATATTCAACACCCCACTGCCCTACCCAATCCATCCTTTCCACAAACTGGAAAGCGGCGGATTCTAGTTTGAATCCGGCAAAGAGAGGGTACGAGAGCGCGAGTTCTATGATTGACACGACCAGAGTATATATCCGCACTGTGTTCTCGCCACGGAGGAAAAAAAGTCCGATGGCCGCCAGCAGCGGGAAAAAGATCAGGACGGTCAGAACAGGATAAGCTACTTCTTGCATTGCATTCTCTCCAGTTTATCCAAAGTACCAGACAAGTCCGTAAACGCAGAGTGCGATAAACACAGCCAGCCCGAGGTAATCCTGCAAACGTCCGGTCTGTATCTTCGCCCCTGTCCTGCCGATATCGCGTACGGTATACGCGGTTCCGTCCACAACGGTATCAATACCCTTGCGGTCAAACCACGATGACCCGGCGGCGGAATCCATCAGCCACTTCAAACCGATTACCCGGTAAACGGTGGTCCATATTGAATCCGCCCAGGCGATGGGACGGCAGACAAGGAGCAACCCCATATTACCGATGAAGCGGTAAAGCTTGTCAAAATCAAGGTTGCGTCCGTGATGCGGTACAATAACCTTGCGCATGATCCAGAACCCGGCTCCGGTGAAACCAAGCAGCATAGCCGCCTGCAACAGATGCCAAGGAGTATAAGGATCATATTCCACGGGGAACGGCAGCAGCTTGTAAAGCATCTGAGGATAAACACCCTGTGCAAAGCAGAGGAAAGCGGCGATGCCCATGGCCACATACATGTTTTTGGGAATGGGATTAAGCTTGATATCCGTCTTTGCGGGCTTACCCCAGAAAGCGAAGTACGGTAGCTTGATCCCCACCGATAAGAAGGTACCCACTGCGGCAATCTCAAGCCCTACGGCAAGCAGGGTATGGTGTGATTCAGCAGCCCCGGTGATGGTCATTGTTTTACTTACAAATCCATTGAAGAGCGGCATACCGGAAATGGAAACCGCACCAACCATATAAAGGAGCATGACCACAGGCATTTTCCCGACCAATCCGCCGAGACGGTCAAGGTCAGCAGTCCCGACAGCGTAGAGAATTGTTCCCACACTCATGAAGAGCAATCCTTTATAAAGGATATGGGCATAAGCGTGAGCCACTGCGCCGTTAAGACACATGGCCGTACCGATACCGATACCCGCGACCATGTAACCGACCTGCGAAACAATGTGATAGGAAAGAATCCTGCGCGCGTTGTTCTCCATGGACGCGTAAAGCACTCCATAGACCGCCATGAATGTTCCGGCTACAGCCAGCGCGTAGACTCCGGAGAATCCACGGGCCAGTACGTAGACCGCAGTCTTGGTGGTGAAGGCGCACATGAATACCGCGCCCGGAATAGTAGCTTCGGGATAAGCATCAGGTAGCCATGCGTGCAAAGGCACAACAGCGGCGTTGACGCAGAACCCGATCAGGATCAGCCAATCGTAATATTCTATGCCCTGTGGGTCCACAGGCAGAAAGGCAAAAGTGCCGATCTCGGAATAGCGGAGCAGCAATCCACCGAGCAGGAAAAGACCACCCAGCATGTGGAACAGGAAATACCTGAAACCTGCTGCGCTGGAAGTCTTGGTGCGGTGCAGCCAGACCAAAAAGGTGGAAGCCACCGCCATAAGTTCCCAGAAAATAAACAGGGACAAATAGTCACCGGCAAAAACACAGCCGAATGATCCGGCAACATAAAGAGCTGCCGCAGCATGGTGCGCTCTATCATCCATGTGCAGAGCGTAGATCATACCGATTAGTGATTGGATGGCAAAAACGTTGGCAAAGACCAGCGAAAGTTTATCCACTCTGCCCAGTACCAGCACATTGCCGAGATAGGGAATGACTCCGAAATTGCCCAGCGTCGCGGTAAAAACAACAACGATAGCAATGATCGGCGGAATGAGCAGAAACCATTTCCACTGTTTACCCCGGAAGAATGGCAGAGCCATTGCCAGAGCTATAAAGGGCAGTGCGGGATGGAGAAAACCGTTAAGCGTCATCATCTTCCTCCGGTCCTACAAGAAAAGGTTGAATGAGCACCTTCATCAGGAAAACCATACCCACTGAAACAACAAGGGCGAAGATTTCCCAGAAGCCGGGATAAA
The DNA here is from genome assembly GCA_004923195.1 of Marinifilum sp. JC120. Lineage (NCBI taxonomy): Bacteria > Pseudomonadati > Bacteroidota > Bacteroidia > Marinilabiliales > Marinifilaceae > Marinifilum > Marinifilum sp. JC120. Next base: position 405,929 of record RDSB01000001.1, read on the forward strand.
CATCGTAATGATATTCAGCATGATGCGGATGGATGAAGAAATTAAGGATCACCAGCACAGCAAGGAAGCCCGCGAATAATATCTTCCAGAACTTCATTTTCTGCGTGCGTTGGGTTTCGAACCAGTTTCCAAGTTTTTCTATCATGGCGGTTCTCCTTAGAATTTGCCGAACACGTTAATGAAGTTCAGGAAGGTCTGGGGATAAAGTCCCAGCCAGACCGAAATCAGGGCCGTGGTGAAGAGTGGAATAACCATACACAGCGGGGCTTCATTGTATTGCTCAATATTTGCGCCTTCTGCCGGGGCCTTAAAGAATGCCCGGTAAACAATGGGAGCGAAGTACCCGGCATTCAGCAAAGTACTTGCCAGCAAGGCTATCAAAAGTCCCCATTGCCCTATAGTTACAGCTCCTTTGACCAGATACCATTTGGTAGCAAATCCGCAGACCGGAGGCACCCCGATCATGGATAGCGACGCAATGGCAAAAGCCCCGAAGGTCCATGGCATTCGCCGCCCCAGCCCATCCATGCGGCTGATCTGTTTAAGATGGGTTGCCACGTAAATGGCACCGGCACCGAAGAACAAAGTGATCTTGGAAAAAGCGTGGTGAGCGATATGCATCAACCCGCCCTGCACAGCTTCTGGAGTCAGCATAGCAACACCGATAATGATGTAAGAAAGCTGACTGACCGTGGAGTATGCAAGCCGAGCCTTAATATCATCCTTGGTCAAGGCGATAAGAGAGGCGGTTACGATTGTGAATGCCGCAAGGTAGGCCGTCGGCAATCCCAGCCCCAGCGTATCCATAAGGTCCACCCCGAAGCCGGAGAGGATCACACGGGAAACCGAGAACACCCCGGCCTTAACAACTGCCACCGCGTGCAGCAGAGCGGAGACCGGAGTCGGCGCGACCATTGCTGAAGGAAGCCAGTTGTGAAACGGCATGAGTGCGGCTTTTGCCAGACCTGCGATGTAAAGTACGTAGGTGATGGTCACCAATGTAGGGTCTGCGTCCGCCGGGAAGATCCCTTGCGCCACATCACCCAGATGGAAATCCAGTGTTCCGCAGAGCACATAGGTCATAACCATGGCCGGAAGCAGGAACAACTTGGAAGTACCCATCAGGTAGACCATATATTTCCGTGCCCCGTTAAAGGAAACATCATCCTGATGGTGAGCAACCAGCGGATAGGTGAATACGGAAATGATTTCGTAAAAAAGATAGAGAGTGAAAATATTTGCCGAGAAAGCCACGCCTATGGCGCCGAAAATGGCGACCGCAAAGCAGAAATAATATCTGGTCTGGGCGTGTTCATTAAGGGTACGCATGTAGCCGATATTATAGCTTGTAGCGAAAACCCAAAGTAACGAAGCAATCAGGGCGAAAATAAATGCCAACCCGTCAGCAGCGAAAGAGACATTCACGCCCGGAAACAGGGTGAACAAAGTATACTCAACAATCTTTCCGTCCATCACGTCAGGGACCATCGATACTACTGAAATAAAAGTCAGTATCCCGGCCCAGATGGAAACAGCTTCACGGCGGTTGATATTCTCCCGGAAGAACCAGATAAGAAACGGTGCCACCAGGGTGATTGCCAGCGGAACGAGAATACGAGCACTGGTGATGAATTCTGTGCTAACTGTCATACGCCTACCCTTTCAGCCTTGTTATTGCGTCGGTTTCAACGGACTTAAACCGTTTTGCCACCACAATGATTATTGCCAGCACAAGGGTCGCTTCAGCAGCGGCCAGCCCCATGACAAAAAGTGCGGCGATCTGCCCCACTGCGCTTCCGGCCTCTGTAAGCTGGGAGGCAGCGACAATGGACAGCCCTGCGCCATTGAGCATCAGCTCTACAGAAATAAGCATACCCACCAGCGATTTACGCCAGACAATGCCGTACAGCCCGATAGCCAGCAGCAGAAGAGCCACCAGTTGATACATCAAAAGAGGACTCATTATGCTTTCCCCCCTTTCTTGCCTTTCTGTTCGAAAGCCAGCAGAACAGCCCCGGCCATGGCAGCAAGCAAGACTACTGAAATAAGCTCAAATGCCACCGGATAGTCTTCCAGCAACCCTCTACCGATCTGGATCAACGGGACCTCAACCGGAATATTGATTGACGCAGGCTGGAACTTGACCAGAATGAACCCGATAACTGTAACCGGGGCGATGAAAGTCAGGGCCGCCAGTGCGGACTTACCCGACCTGCGACTTCCGGATTCAACGCCTTGGTCATCAGCGCGGGTAAGCATGATAGCAAAGAAGATGAGCACACAGACCGCACCCACGTAGATAAGAATCTGCATGAAGGCCATAAATGGTGCTGCCATGAGCATGTACATTCCGGCCACGCCCAGCAGGGATGAGATCAACCCCACCATGGCCCGAACCAGACTATGTGCGCCCACAGCTATACACCCGCCGCCGAGTATCAGCAGCGTGTAGACAGCGAAAGCAATTTTAGCGAGCGTTTCCATCATGATTCTGTCCCTGCCTCTTTTTCAGTAGTTTCAGCTTCAATATTTTTAGGAGACTCTGCCGCTTTTTCCGCCCTCTTTTCCGCAATAGACGCTTCGGCCTGTGCACCGAGCCTCGCCAGCAGATCCATTTTAAGTTCCTTACGGTCAGTCACGGTCAGATATACATTTGATGAATATCTAAGAGCATTAGCGGGACAATTTTCCACGCATGATCCACAAAGTGAGCAAAGTGAAAAATCATAAAGAAACTTTGCCGGTTCTTTGGGTGCTTTAGGCTTTTTGACCTTTTCGCCCCGCTCCTCGGCTTCCTTCATAGCCTGAAGTTCAGCCTCGGTAGGCTTGGGAGCTTTAGCCTTAAGCACGGTAATACATTTACTGGGACAAGCAGTAACGCACATCATACAAGCGATACATTTAGGCTTGCCCGGATCTTTGGGTTTGCCGATTAGTTCCAACGGACCGCGAAAACCCTCAAGCTGCTCGAAAGTAACCGTTTCACGCGGGTAATGCAGGGTGACGTTTTTATCGATAAAATTTCTACCTGTGACCTTCAGCCCCACGATAAGAGACCAGAGAGAAGTTACGTCGTCCCAAATTTTTTTAATTACACTCATTGAAACGCCCTCCTATAACTTCATCACGAAAGCGGTGATAAACAGGTTCAACAAAGCTAAGGGCATAAGCCATTTCCAATTGATATTCAGAAGCTGATCAAAGCGTACGCGAGGATAAGTCCAGCGCAGCCAGATCATAACCAGCAGCAGGGTGTAGACCTTAGCAAGGAACCACCATGCGCCGTCAAAAAACGGTCCCTGCCAACCGCCGAGAAACAGGGCCGCGGCCACGGAGCAGACCACGATCATGTTGGCGTATTCAGCAAGGAAAAACATACCAAACCCCATGCCTGAATATTCAGTATGGAATCCGGCAGTCAGTTCACTTTCCGCTTCCGGCAAGTCAAAGGGAGCGCGGTTGGTTTCACCAAGTGCGCTGATAAAATAAATGATGAAGGCCAGCGGCTGTAAAAACACATTCCACTGCCACGGCCAGCCGCCCTGCCCTTCGACAACAGTAGTCAGGTTCAGACTTCCGGTCATGAAAGCGATTGCCAGAACTGAAAGCAGCAGCGGAATTTCATAAGCCACGGACTGAGCCACAGCCCTTGCCGCGCCGAGGATTCCCCATTTGTTATTTGATCCCCAGCCAGCGAGACAGATTGCCAGCACGTTCAAACCTGCGAAGGCCAAAATGAGCAGCAGCCCGAGGTCCATTTCCATCCCGGTTGCAACGGGACCAAAAGGGATAGGCAAAAACAACAAAAGTACGGGCATGAAAGACAGAATCGGAGCCATCCAGAAAAGCAATTTATCCGAACCGCTGGGGGTGAAAAGCTGCTTCCCGATCAATTTTACTGCATCAGCAAGCGGTTGCAGCAACCCTTGCGGTCCTACTTCATAAGGTCCGGGCCTGCGCTGCACGAATCCGGCAACCTTACGTTCAAGGTAGACCAGCACCAGCCCGTTCAATCCCACAAAAGCAGCGATTGCCACCAGCGCGATGAGCAGTTTTACGAGTTCTACAGGAATTTGAGACATATATAGCTCCTGACTACCTGTCGATTTCCGGGATTACCATGTCCAGACTGCCGAGAATGGCAACCGCATCAGCCAACATAGTACCTTGCGCACATTCGGCGAACAGAGACAGGTTGGAAAATCCCGGAGCACGCAGCTTGATTCGGTATGGAATTTTGCTTCCGTCACTCACAATATGAATTCCGACCTTGCCACGGGCACCTTCAGTGGAGAAATAGGCTTCTCCTGCCGGGGCCTTCCAAGTGGGCTTGGGAGCCTTTTTGATGATGTGTTCACCTTCAGGAAGCTGCTCAAGGGCCTGCTCAACAATATTCAGGCTCTGCTCGATCTCTTCCATGCGCACCATATAGCGGGCCATGGCATCAGCTTCATAATAAACCGGAACCTTCCAATCAAAGCGAGCATAAACCGAGTAAGGTTCGGCTCTACGAGTATCATGTTCAACACCTGCGCCACGAATGAGCGGGCCGGTGGCACCGTAGCGGTTACACATATCCGCATCCATGTAGCCGATTTCCTCGATACGTTTACGCAGGATTATGTTGTCGGTGACCAGATCCTTGTACATGGGCAGACGGTCACGCAGACGTTTAATAAATTCGGTACACTTTCCAGAAAAATCATCATCAAGATCGTGTACCACCCCGCCGAAACGGAAATTACTGTAAGTAAGTCTGGCTCCGGTCACCTTCTGCATCATGTCCATCATGATTTCACGGTCATCAAATGCGTACATGATCGGGGTGAATGCGCCGAGGTCCAGCAAATAGGCCCCCCACCAGAGCAGGTGCGAGGAAATGCGGTTCAACTCCGTGGTGATAACCCGGATGTACTCGGCCCTTTCAGGCACTTCGATCCCGGCCAGTTTTTCCACCGCGCACACGTAAGCATGGTTCCATGCCAGCGGATGCAGGTAATCCACACGGCCCATATTGGGAATAAACTGAACCCAGCTTTTCACCTCAGCCATTTTCTCATGCATGCGATGCAGATAGCCCAGCACAGGCTCAGCGCGGACAATGTATTCACCGTCCATTTCAAGGATGACCCGCAAAACTCCATGGGTAGAAGGATGCTGCGGGCCCATATTCAGGATCATGGTGTGATCGTCTGCGCCCTTCTCAAAATGATTGGTGTAGTAGTCACCTTCAAGAAATGTATTCATGATGCAGACTCCTCTTCCGATTCTGGAGCGTCCTCATCAAAGAGAGTGAACCCTTCCCCTTTGAATACAATCTCACCGGGGTTAAGAATATCACGCAATGGCTTACGCCCTTTATCATCCTTAAGCAGCACCCCGTTCGGTGTTTCAGGATCAAGCAGCAGAGGTAAAAGATTAGGATGTCCGCTGAAATTCACGCCATGAAAGTCATGGCACTCACGCTCATGCCAATCAGCTCCCTGAAAAAGAGAAGAAATAGACGGTAATTCCGGTTCGTCACGACAAACCAGCACCCGATGGGCAATACGTCCCGGCTTGGTGAAATGTTCATAGTGATAAGTGATCAGAAAACCTTCAGCCACATCAAGGGCATCAATATTTTCAAGATGGTAGGCCTGTTTGAGCATGGCCTCTGCCGCCTGTGTAATGTCATCGGACATAAGGAAGACATTCATGGTTACCCCGGAAGTCTCAACACTTCCCTTACCGACCATAAGCGGGGTTACCGGAAGACTTAAATTGCCATCCATCATAAGGCACGCTCCTTCTCAAGCTCTTCAGGCACAGGCCACCAGCGTTTTCCAGTCACCTTTTCCTGAATCTGGAACAAACCTTCAAGCAAGGCTTCGGGCCGCGGCGGACAGCCGGGAACATAAACATCAACCGGAATGAGGTTGTCCACGCCTTCTACTATTCCGTACTGACCCTTGAACTTGAACGGACCACCGGAAATGGCACAATTCCCAAGAGCCAGAACCCATTTGGGAGCAGGCATCTGTTCATAAAGACGCACAACTGCCGGGGCCATTTTTTTGGTAACAGTCCCGGCCACAATCATCAGGTCAGCCTGACGGGCGGAAGGACGGAAAACCTCGGCCCCGAAACGGGCCATATCAAAACGGGCCATACCCACAGCCATCATCTCAATGGCGCAACAGGCCAACCCGAAAGTCATAGGCCAGAGCGACATGGAGCGGCAGATATTCATGGCGTCTTCGGCAAGTTCGAGATGGACAATCCCATCTTCAATGACATGCCCGCCAGGGGTCAGGAGATTTTTCTCGGCCATGTGAACACTCCTTTTTTCCAGAAATAAATAATCGCGATAGCAAGAACAGACAGGAACCCGGCAACTTCAAGAAAGTAGAACATTCCATCAGCATGGGGATACCAGACGGAAACCGGGAAAAGGTAAAGGACGTCAACATCAAAGGCCAGAAACAGCAAGGCGTACACATAGTAACTGATGCCGAATTGATTCCATGCCCTGCCGTGCGGTTTCATGCCGCATTCATAAGGCATGCCCATATCTCCACCCTTCGCTCTCGGTGAAACAAGTGCGGACAAGAGAAGAGGTCCGCCTGCAAAGAGCAGCCCACCTATCAAAAACATGAAGATGGCAAACTGAAGCCAGCTGAAAACCATTCTCTCACCTCTCTTACTTTTTTTAAATTAGTAACACAAAATGCCTATTAATATTTATTATGTGAAATTGTAAAGCGCCAAAAAGAAAAAGTCTAAAAAATATCTTAATATATTTTTGCTAAATGTATCTCACCCGACCATTGCTGTGTCAAGGATGCCTGCTACTTTTACAGGGTTTAACAACTGTTAAGTCTTCGATAGTTCAATTAATCACAAAATAATTTATTTTAAATTCAGAAGCTTGAAAACAATTTGACTATGCAAAACAAATTTTCCGCTAACTAATAACACAATTTACAACATACTCAATAGTGTTTTTACAAAACATTTCGACACACCGAGTTTATTGCTACGTAAAAGCACAAAGTATAAGGGATGAAAGAAAAGAATATATTTCACAAGCTCTAAGTCAAAGCCAATATAGTACTAAAATGACACAGAACTCACTCTCAAACATAAAATTAAGATAACCAGTTGAGAAAAAAGAAGGTGTTCCCGCTAAATCTAACGGAAACACCTCTCTGCCGGAATACTCTCGGGCATAAAAAGATACAGAAAAAATTCAGCGGGTTAATCCTCTGCGCTATAAAAACAGTACTTGCAATCCTTCTGTTCCTTAACCCGGTACATGGCCTGATCAGCTTTTTTGACCAGCTCCTCGGATTTGGAACCGTTTTCCGGATAGACACTGATACCTATCGAAGCCCCGACACTACAGCTGATTCCTTCAAATTCAAACGGAGCTGAAAAACAATCAATAAATTCGTCGGCAACCTGCGCAATACTATCCCGATTCGCAGGACGTTCAAGCAGAACACAAAATTCATCACCACCCAGCCGGGCAAAAGTGTCTGACGCCCGCAAACGAGACTTAAGCCTTCCCGCGACCTTGGAGAGCAACATATCTCCGGTATGGTGCCCGTATTGATCATTAACCTGTTTGAAATCGTTCAGGTCTATAAATAGCAGAGCCAATTTTTCTCTGTAACGACCTGCATTAGCCACAGATTTACCCAACCGATCAAAAAAAAGGTAACGGTTCGGGATTCCGGTCAGGGCATCAAGAGTGGCTTTCTCCTGCAATTCAAGCTCGCAGAGCTTGCGGTGGGTGATATCTTCAACCACACCTTCGATATAAAACTCACCACCTTCTTCAAACAGACGACAACTCTCCGAGACCCAAATAAGAGAACCGTCTTTGCGCCTGAAACGCAGTTCATAATCCCGAAGGGACTTCTCCTGCATCAGTTTTTTAAGAAATTCCCTTCTGTCACCGGGATTCTTGTAGAGCTTATCCGTATGGACAGATTTTACAGCTTCTTCTGAACTTTCATAACCCAAGATGCGAGCATAGGCAGGATTGATCTCCTCAAATTTCCCATCAAGAGTGGATCTAAAGATCCCCTCCACAGCCCTTTCAAATATGTTGCGGTATTTTTCCTCAGCAGCCCGCAACGCCTGTTCGGTCATGATACGCTGCGCAATCTCCCGTTCAAGCCTGTCTTTCTGTCTCTTCAACTCCAAAAAAACTCCGACCTTTCCCCTTAAAGTCGGCGGATCAATGGGTTGCGTAAGAAAATCGACAGCACCGGCCTCATAGGCCATACGGGCATAGGCCGGATCTTTATAAATAGCGGTTAGAAAAATGATCGGAACTAGACAGCACGACTCAATATCCTTGATGACACGAGCCGTTTCGTAACCATCCATCCCGGGCATCTGCACATCAAGCAGAATCAGGGCAAAATCATTTTCCCGACAAAGCCCTATTGCCTCCTCCCCATCCATAGCCTTGTACAACTCAGCCTCTTCATCTTTCAGCAAACGCTCGAGAAGAGTCAAGTTGACGGCATTATCGTCCACCAGCAATATTTTCAGGCTATTTTCCATACTTTCTTCAATTAATATAAAATCAAAATTTATAAAACCCATAACTAAACATAAACAGAGTCGAAATAAGAAAAAAGAACTCTTCACCTATAAAACAGACCAAAAACAAACATAATTCTGGAAATAATTTTCTTGCCTAACTTTCCTCAGCAAACAGCAGAACCATGCCAATCAAGACTTAAAACATATCAAATAGGCACAAATTATATATTAGACATATGGAAAGTCGTTTCATATAAACAGATCAACGGAACGCAGAAAGGAGGTCGCAAATGACAATATCATTTAGCTGGAACAAAGAATTCAGCGCTGATGAACTTGAAAAGCTCTTCCTTTCTGTAGAATGGGAATCCGGGAAATATCCGGAAAAATTGAAGCAAGCCATGTTTAATTCCCATAAAGTCTTTTCAGTCCGCGATGGAGATCGCCTGATAGGATTAATCAATTCCATAACCGACCAAGTACTGACCGCATATTTCCAGTACCTGCTTGTAGACCCTGAATATCAGGGACATGGACTAGGAAAAAAACTGGTAACGGGAATGCTGGAAACATACTCTGAAATTCCACGAAAAGTTTTGATCGCAATGGAAGACAAGGTCGGCTTTTACAAAAATTGCGGCTTCACTCACCATATAGAGAAAGCACCTATGTTTGTATCCACCTTATAAATATAAATTTTACTTTCACTCTTTGTTCATCACCGAACAAACACCCCTTTCTTCCAGACGGCACAAGGGAGGTTTGGCGCAACCTGACCCGAACGCCGCAAGCCCCGCTGACGAGGATTTCACCCCCTCGCACAGCGGGGCCTTTCTTTTTAATCAAAAATTATTTCTTGACAAACGTATGGAGTCCATACGATGTAACCAATATGAATCCGATAGTAGAAAAATACATGGTGCTGGTTGAAAAGATCTCGAATACCACAAAGGCATACAAATCTTTTGGTACTGATGTGAACATTTACCGTAGCGAAATCCATATCATTCAGTTGATTGGGGATCGCCAAGGTGTTCATATTTCAGAAATATCCAGACTGATAGGGGTAACCAAAGGTACAGTTTCGCAAATTGTAAGGAGACTGGAAAGCAAAGGGTTGGTTGTAAAAAGGACAGACGAAAGCAACAATACCCGCCAAATTGCCAACCTAACAGAAAAAGGCATGTCCGCTTATCAGGCCCATGTTGATTATCACCAGCAAAAACATAAGGAGATGGAGAACTTCTTGGAGTCGCTAACTCCCGAAAACAAGGCGCTTTTGGAAAACTTTCTCAACAAAGCATATGATATGATCGAAGATCATTTGTAATTTTTTTTACCTCAAACGTATGGACACCATACATTTCTTCGGAGGAATTGAACATGAAACAGGAAACAAGAATTGTCTGGATTGCAGCAATGATCCAGCTACTTAATATTGTGGATTTTATGATGGTTATGCCTTTAGGTCCGGACATTTCAAATGACCTCCCAATAACTAATCCGGACATTGGTCTTATCTGCGGATGCTATACTCTAGCAGTGGGCTTTTCCGGTCTTGCCTGCGCAAAATTTCTTGATAAGTATGACCGTAAAAATGTTGCAGTTGTTACTGTCTTCGGACTTTCACTTGCCACCTTATGCGCAACGCTATGCTGGGATCTGTCGACCTTGATAGGCGCAAGAATTCTTGCCGGATTATTCGGCGGGCCTGCGGCTGCGATTGCATTCTCCATGGTCTGCGATGCAGTACCACCTGAAAGGCGAGGAAAAGCAATGGCAATTGTCATGGGAACCTTTTCCATTTCTGCTATTGCAGCTATTCCTTTCGGGCTGGAATTAGCAGAAAGAGGAACATGGAAAACCCCTTTCTACGCCATAGCCATTCTCGGATTTATCCTTCTTTTTCTCATCATTAAATTCACTCCCTCCATGAGAGGCCATTTACAGGCAAAAGTAGCACCTCTCTCGCTGGGAAAATTGTTATCCAACAAAAAATATTTGCTGGCATTTTTCATGATGTTCACAGCGATGATATCTTCATACGCAATCATCCCGAATATTTCCGCTTATTTTCAGATCAACCTTGGCTACCCCAGATCTTCACTTGGCTTCCTCTATCTTGTGGGAGGAGCATTCAGTCTAGTTCTTATTCAGATTGGAGGTAGATCTTCAGACAAGATTGGACCTATTCCGACTAACATTATTGGTACTGTTTTACTGATTATCTTTCTCTATGACGGCTTTATGCACTCACCCAATTCGCCCCTGCTAGTCATATTTATTATGTTCATGGGCATGGTCTGCTTCAGGAACGTCTCAGCGACAACTGAAGCATCCAAACTCCCGGCACCACATGAACGTGCAGGTTTCATGTCCCTTTACTCATCGGTTCAGCATATAGGCAACGGAATCGGCGCACTTGTGGCCTCTGCAATATTAAGCACCGGCCCTACCGGAGAACTTGTGGACATGAAATGGGTTGGCTTACTGGCTATTGTGTTGGCTATTTTCCAACCTTTGGCCTTAATGGCAATCCGTAAACCAACCCCAAGAACGGATGGAGTAGCTCAAAAAGCAAATTAATATTTGTACTACCCCGAACGCCGCAAGCCCCGCTGGATGAGGAGGATTCCACCCTCATCCAGCGGGGCCTTTCTTTTTGCATCGGCTTGGTTACAAATAGGTCACCTTTCCCGGTAGCCCTTGACTTTACTAGTTTAAACTGGCCTTCTGCTCAAAACAATCGTTTCACACAACCTTAAGCCTTTACCATGATTGCGAAGCCCGTTTTTGAAAATAAAAATAGAATCCCTAGATGGGATAACAAAGGAATCCTGCGTTTCATTCGCTACACCTGTGTGGGAGGTGGAACATTCCTTTTCGATCTGGCCATGCTTTATCTGTTTACGGACAAACTAGACTGGGCCCCTGTATTTGCGGCAGGTCTGGCTTTCTTCATCGCAGTTTCAATAAATTACCTCATTAGTCGAAAGCTCGTATTCAAGGGCACGACCCGTGAATTTAAACAAGGTTACCTCGGCTTCATACTGATTGCCGGAACTGGACTGGTAGTTGTTACCGGAGGGATGTTCGTTATGGTAGACATTCTCAAATGGCAGTACGTCGTCTCACGAATCCTTGTTTCTTTGATCACCGGGATGTGGAATTATCTGTTCAATCTTTACGTCAATTTCAAGGTTGCGGGTAAGCCCCTACCCTAAGCCCCTTGCATTCCGTAACATAGCGGACTATTTTCCCCGTATGAACCTATTCGAGTATCTGGAACTTCAATACCGCAAATGGCGTCTTAAAAGAAAAAGACAGAACGTAGTCATACGCGGAAATTGCAAAATGTGTGGTAGCTGCTGCCGCTCTATCTGCCTTAACGTTGGCAATAAATGGCTGAAAACAAAAAAACATTTGGCAAATGCGATTGATGAAGACGAAGCTTTATCGCGCTTTGAAATCTGCGGTAAAACCGAGGAAGGTTACCTTAAGTTTTCCTGCACCTGCCTGAACGAAAACGGTACATGCGACGATTACGAGAACCGCCCCCGCCTTTGCCGCACCTTTCCAAATCCCTCAATTTTCATGCAATTCGGCGAACTGCCTGCCGGATGCGGCTTTCGCATGTCAACTGAAATAGATTTCGAAAAAGTACTGCATGAAGCAATGGATGACCAAGACGACATCAAATCCGGGCACATCCCCAACGGTAAATGACGTTAAAAAACACATATTCACCCGATTTTACAACATAAAAATCATTGATTTTTATCACATTTCAGCGCTATTTTTAGGTTGCTGCCGCAGCAGCACCATTTATCAACACTTATGGCGTATTGGAGTCATGATGACCAATGAAATCAAAATAGAGTTCGGTCCGGGTAAAAAACTTTCGGCTGTTGGTGATGATTACTGTATAGACGTTGATATGCCCGTTTCCGAGGGAGGAGATGGTTCCGCCCCGGAACCGACGCAGCTCTTCCTCGCTTCACTGGCTACCTGTGCGGCCCATTATGCCCGCATATTCTGTGAATCTAAATCCCTGCCCATGGATGGATTGGGACTTAACATCAGATACAAATTTAATGATGACGGAAACCAGATAACCAAGTTCACCTACGAACTCACTATTCCAGAAGGTTTCCCGGAAAAATACAAAGCCGCCCTGCTTCGCGCGCTGGACCTCTGTCCAATCAAGAAACTGCTCCTGAGCCCCCCGGCTTTCCAACTTGAAATAGTCTAATTTTATCAACAAATTTGGTTCAATTTAAAGCGGTTGAGGTGAAAATCTCTCCGCTTTTTATTTACCAAAACATATTCCCAAGATCGTACAATACTCTCCCTCCTGTACCTGCATATAAAACAGGCAGACAAAACATTATCACAAACAGGAGAATAAAATGACCACTGAAGAATTCCCCACCCTTGCCGCAAACGGAACAATTGAGACAACAACCGGGGCCATCAATTGTTCGGACCTAAACTGGAATCCGCATCCGGCATTTAAAGGTGTATACCTCAAACATCTCATAACCGGGGACAAAACCGCAAACCAGCTCAGCTGTCACATTGTCAGAATTGATCCCGGCTGCACTCTTGAAACACATATTCATGAAAACCAATGGGAATTGCATGAAATTATTAACGGCAAAGGCAGTGCCAGACTTGCGGAGAAAACCACACCCTATCACCCCGGAAAATCTGCAATCATTCCAAAGGGGGAACAGCATAGCGTAAAGGCCGGACCGGAGGGTCTAACTCTACTTGCCAAGTTTTTCCCGGCTTTGATATGAACTTAGGCAAATGACAAAACAAAATGAAAAACTGATCTTCCATGAGTTGGAAAGCATACCTGACGTAACACTTGTGGAAGCAAGCGGAATTGCTAACCGGTTCCCTCGTCACGTCCACACCAGTTTCATATTCAGCCTGATAGACCGTGGCGAGCGCAAGGTCAGTATTAATTCCCAAACATATTCATACCGTGCCGGGGAGATGTGCATACTTCCCCCCGGCACTCCACATAGCTGTGAATCAATTTCAGGAAACAAATTCGGCCCCCATTCCTATCGTTCCCTTTGCGTCAGTGCTTCATATCTGCAAAAACTAGCCGAAGAAATCAGCGGAAAATCATGCATGGAACCACATTTTGATCCTGAAGTAATTTATATCGATTTTGAGCAAAACTCATTCAACGAATTGTTCGCCTTACAAAAAACAAAAGGAACAGTGCTTGAGAAACAAGCCGCCCTGAATACATTTCTCTACCATGCCATAGAACATCTCAGCACCCGAAAATTAATACCGGAAAAAACCGGACCACAACATGAAGCTTTGGACAGAGTAAAAGAATACATCGATAAAAATTTCAAGAATAAAATGACCCTGCATAATCTTGCGGATACCGGGTGCATCAGCCCTTTTCACCTGCAAAAACTTTTTGTAAAAAAGTATGGAATTTCCCCGCAGGAACACATCATCTCCAGCCGGATACTTGAGGCTAAGACCCGGATTCAATCAGGGGAATCACTAACTGAAGCTGCACTTAATTCCGGTTTTTCTGACCAAAGTCATTTTTCTCGCCATTTCAAAAGGGTAATAGGTATATCACCCGGACGTTTTCTCCGGGAGAACAAGTAGCCTGAATTCTACCCGTAAATAGAATTTTCCAATGCAAACTTGCTGAACTTAAAAGCTGCACAAATAGTGAACACTTTTTTCGGCAAATCAGGTTGACTTACCTTGCATGAGGGCTATTCTTTTAAAAAATGAACCTCAAAAGGAGAAAAATAATGCTTAAGATCACAGAAAAAGCAAAAGAAGTTCTTGATCAGCACTTTGATGAAAAAGACAAAGAGCCGATTCGCATATACATCGCTTCCGCATGCAGCGGAACCCGTCTGGCGCTTGGAATTGATTCCGCAAAAGACGGTGATGAAACCATCAATCTGGAAGGCTACGACTTTGTAGTAGACAAAGAGCTTTTTGAACAGGCTAAGCCTATGCAGATTGACCTTTCCCCTATGGGAATTGAAATCTCTTCTTCCCTCGTCTTCGAAGAAGCCGAAGGTGGATGCGGCAGCTGCTGCGGCGGTTGCGGCTAACGAGCCTTAAGGCACCTTCTAGACTCGCTATCAATTCTGACCGGGACCGTATGGTTCCGGTCTTTTTTTACATGCTATTGACGATATGCTAGACCAATCTTCATGCATTCTATCAAAAAATTTCCCTCAATTCTGTCCGCTGCTATCCTCTGTATATCCCTGTGTGCCTGTTCAACTGTAAACTATCAGGCCCAACTCTCTCCATATTCGAATTCCATCAAAACAATTCTCGAAACTTCGGGCAGCAACCGTAGCGAATTGGAAGATTTCATTTCCAAATATGAAGACCAACCCGAAAAACATCAGGCCGCGCAATTTCTGGTTGCCAACCTGCCCCCTTCTGACCGGGCCGGACTTTCAACGGACCAGTTAACCGAGAACCTCGACTATGCATTTCTTGCCCGCAAATCTACTGCATGGGGAAGAAATGTCTCATGGACCGATTTCCTCCATTACGTTTTGCCTCACCGGGTAAGTCAGGAAAAAGCGGTCAGTTGGCGCAAAGATTTTTACAATGAATTACTCCCATTGGTCTCTGAGTGCGCATCCATGGAAGAGGCTGTGCTGGCGGTAAACCGCTGGTGTTTTTCTAAGACTGGATTCAAATCCACCCAACGCTGGGATCAGAATTCGATCATGACCATCAACCGCGGCTGGGGAAGATGCGAAGAAGCGGTTATCCTTGCAGTCAGTGCGTTGCGCAGTGTGGGCATCCCCGCACGGCAGGCCATGGTCCCTGCATGGCAGCATTCCAACGACAACCACACTTGGACTGAAGTTCAGGTAGACGGTAAATGGCATTACATTGAATCCGCCAACCCGGACTACGGACTTGACCATGCATGGTTCAGCGGCTCGGTGCGCAAGGCCCCGCTCGTCATCTCCTACGCATATGGTGATGTGGATTCATCGGATTATCCGATTTTGGGCCGTTCCTTCGGTTGCACACTCATCAACACCACCGCACGTTATGCCCCGGCAAGTGAAGCTGAAATTATGGTTACTGACTCCAAAGGCAAACCTGTCCCAGAAGCAAGAATATTTTTCTCGGTATTGAATTACGCATCCTTTCGCCCTGTTGCCAGCAAGATTACCGATACGGAAGGAAAGGCAAAAATAATTCTCGGCCCCGGATCCGTACTTATTTCAGCTACACAGAAAGGGAACGCTGCATATGCTGGCTCCATCTGGATTCCCGGAGAACAAACTCAGCGAGCTCCAATCATACTTCGATTGCAAGCAGACAATAAACCGGAAGGGACCATTAGCTTTCGTTTTGCCTACAATGACAATCTGAATATCCCTACACCGCCTAAAAATTCAGAAGGAGCCAGAAAAGCTGAATTCGACTCCATCAAAGAAATGCGGCTGAAAAAACTGGCAGGCATGAAAAAAAGCGCGGAGCTATCGTACCCTCAACATGCTGAAACCATTACAAAAGCGGGATTAAACACCCCGCAAGTCCAACAGGCCATCGCCAACTGCCCCGCTCGCTACCGGGATTCATTAATCAAACTGATATCCATAATGGGCCCGGCTGATTTGCTGACCATTGCAACTGATGAATTGATCGAAATTGCACGGTTCTCCGATCTGGCCAGAGAACAGGCTAAATCTGCCGGATTAAATTATACTGACCAAATTTTCACTGAATACGTTCTCAATCCGCGGATAATGTACGAGCAGCAAAGCAGTTGGCGCGAGCTTCTGCACGAGAAGTTCAATCTGCCCAAAACTGGTGGATTGAGGAAACTGCTGAAAAAAATTGAACTCTTTAATACCGAAATATCATCAATTCAGCGCGGACCATTGGGAAATTCACTTACTCCCTGCGAAGTTCTGGATACCCGCAAAGCATCCTCAAAGGCGGAGATCTGCATCTTTAACACCGCACTGCTGCGTAGTGCTGGCATCCCGGCCCGATACCTTGATGAACAGGGCTGGATTGAATTCTACGATGGTAAAAACTGGCAGCCTTTTTATCCCCAACTTCCGGGACAGACAGGCAATAAAAACGCAACGAACCAGAGCAAATCTTTTTATTCCCCATGGCAAAGTGTAAAATTCAAACTCCCCTATTTTGAAAACAAGAAACGAAGCCCGCAGTACTTTAAAGATTTTTCAGTGTCCCAATTTATAGACGGGGAAAGATTTCAAATTATTGAAAAAACTGTTCAAGGTAAAATGGACCAAAAAAACAAAGAATGGGAGATAAGCACTCCTCACGGAGAATATTACCTGATCAGTGTCCAAAGGAACGAAAAGAACGAACCTACTATCTCTGTCCACAAAATCGGCAAATAAGGGTACTAGCAGTAAAAATAACGATATTTCAAAAAAATGGGCACTTAACTTGCAACTCGACAATTAATAAAGTACTCCTTATCTACAATGCACGAATTGCTGGAAAAACAACTGAAAGAAACCATAGGCACCCAGTCCACAGAACTGGCCGATGAGTTGAATCATTTTATAGACCTCGTTGAGAAAACGTATTCCGGTCTTGATGCATCTACCCTCGTCCCAGACTCCCCTGCTGTAAGCATTTTACACTTCATCCCCGATCCTGCATTCATTATCAATAAAGATGGAGTTATCGTCGCCTGGAACCCGGCCCTTGAAAAATTGACCGACATCAGAGCCGAAGATGTCATCGGCAAAAATAATTTCGAACACATCAAGATTCTTCATGGCAAAAGAACTCCGGGACTGATCGACCTTGTAAACGGTTGTGAGGAAATAGGCGAAATTGAATACGAAGCCATCAGCCGTAGGGGCCAAGCTCTTGCCGCTGAGATCTGTATCCAGAATCTCGGTAACCGCAAAAGTACAAATCTGTGGGTTCAATCGGCTCCCATTCAGGATAACAACGGCAACACAATCGGGGCTATTGAATCCCTTCGCGATATTTCAGCAAGAAAACAGACCGAAAATATAAACTTGATCCTTTACAAAATTTCATCAGCTCTGAGTTCAACTGCGGACACTCCCATATTTCTCCAGCAAGTCCACGAAAGCATCAAGCCGTTCATTGAAGCTGAAAACTTCTTTGTAGGTCTTTATAACGAAGAACAGAAAAACTTAAATTTTCCTTACTATGTTGATGAAAAGGACTTCATGTCACCAAATGAAGTTCTGCCGATAGTTGAAGGCAAAAGTTTAAGCGTAGAAGTTATTAAGGCAGGACACCCCCTGTTACTTGATGAAAATGATTTCAGTGACCAAAGAACTAATAAAATAAACCATATCGGTTCACCTGCAAAATCATGGATGGGCATCCCCTTGAAATTCGGGGGAAAGACAATGGGAGTTATGGCTATCCAGTCATACGAACGGAGCGGGGTCTACAACTCTCAGGATATAGACCTGATGGTCGCTATTTCCGAACAGATAGCCGCAGCCCTGATGCGCAGGCAAGCTGAAACAGCCTTATTTGAAAGTGAAAAAAAATTCCGCTCAATATTTGAAAACGCAACTGTTGCCATCTTCCAGATTTCTGCCCGGGGAAAAGTAACTGTCGCCAACCCGGCCATGGCTGCAATCATGGGCTATGACAGTGTTAACGAAATGCTGGCAGAAAACGATCAAGGAACATTATTCCTCTATGACCGCAAGGCACGCCTCAATCTCCTGAAACGTCTACGTGTCGACGGATCGGTAAACGGGATGCTCTTACGCATCATCCACCGCAATGGTAAAGAGAAATGGGCAACCATCAATGCCCGGACATCATACGATAATCAGGGAAACCCCATACTTTATACCGGGACTGCTTTTGACTCCACCCTTGAAATGGTAGCCGAACGCAAAATATTCCAGCACAAATCCCGCTTCATGCAGTTGTTCGAAAGTTCTCCGCAAGCCATTACTCTTACGGATTCCAAAGGAAATGTGGTGGACACAAACCGGGCTTTCACAAAACTTTTCGGTTATACCACCGAAGAAATGGCCCCCTGTTGCGAAAACCTATCCCCATCCAACACAAGTAAAATCAGAGTGAACCTGAAAAAAATCCTTGGTGGAGAGACATACCGTACTGAAGATATGCGCCGCCATAAAAACGGAAGGTTGATTCCGGTTTCAGTCCTTGGCTACCCGTTTATCTACAATGACGAGATTTCAGGAACATTTATAATTTATGACGATATTTCACAGCGCAAGGAGTATGAACGCAGGCTTTCCTACCAATCCCTGCACGACTCCCTGACCGGGCTGCCCAACCGCACGTTCTTCCTTGAGCGGCTGGAAGAAACTCTGGATATGACCCGCAAGAGACCGGAACGATCCTTTGCGGTGCTCATGCTGGATATCGACATGTTTAAGCGCATCAACGACAGTCTCGGACATCAGGCCGGAGACGAACTGCTCGTTGAAGTAGCCAAAAGAATTAAACACTGCCTGCGCTCTGTTGATACAGTCGCAAGAATGGGCGGCGATGAGTTTGCTGTTTTGATTGATGACTTTTCCACACCT
Source organism: Marinifilum sp. JC120 (assembly GCA_004923195.1). Classification (NCBI taxonomy): domain Bacteria; kingdom Pseudomonadati; phylum Bacteroidota; class Bacteroidia; order Marinilabiliales; family Marinifilaceae; genus Marinifilum; species Marinifilum sp. JC120. The sequence goes on from RDSB01000001.1 coordinate 425,056, forward strand.
CAGCAGGTCATCCAGATAATCCGCAACATTCGTAATGAAATACGCAAACCAGCCAATATATCTTCACGAGAAATAGTGATCAGTTCCAGCATCGGCATTGTTTTTAAGACCTCAAGCTACGACCATCCCGAGCATATCATCCGAGATGCTGACATCAGCATGTACAAGGCCAAGGAACAAGGGGTGAACAAATTCAAGGTCTTTAACAAAACCATGCACGAGAAAGCCCTACAAAGCCTGCTGATTGAGACTGAAATCAGGCAGGGTATCCCGGAGAACGAATTTTTCCCATACTTTCAGCCGGTATACAGTATACAAAACAAAAATTTGGCAGGGTTCGAAGCTCTTGTGCGCTGGAACCATCCCGAACGGGGCTTCCTGACTCCGGACCAGATAATCCCCGTCGCCGAAGAGACCGGACTTATTGTTGAACTTGACCGCATCATTCTCTTTGAAGCATGCAAATACATGTCTTCATGGATCAAAGACTACCCCAATGCCAGCGATCTTTTCCTTACTGCCAACCTCTCGCCCAGTCAGCTTTCCAAGCCGGATCTGGCCGATGCAATTGAGACAATTCTACAGGAAACCGAGATTCCTCCGGATAACCTCAAGCTGGAAATAACCGAATCAGCAATCATGGAACGCAATGCTGCATCATCCTTGAACCTGAAAAAAATAGGTGAGATGGGTATCAGACTTGCGGTGGATGACTTCGGTACTGGATATTCATCTCTAGCCCAGCTGCAACGTTTCCCGGCCTCCACCGTAAAGATCGACCGTTCCTTCGTCAGCTACATGGCCGGAGACCATGAATCTCTTGAAATCGTCCGTGCTGTTAACGCGCTTGGACACAGCCTGAGCATGGATGTTATTGCTGAGGGCGTTGAAACAAGACAGCAACTTGTTCTGCTCAAAGAAATCGGCTGCGATTATGTTCAGGGGTTCTATTTTGATAAACCCCAGACTAAAGATGATGCTGAAAAGCTCGTCAAAATGCGTTCTAAAGGATTCTGTCCTCCCGGACTAACCTCAATCTAGCCTCTCTCCCTATCTCCTTTCCTTTTGTTGTCCTTGCTTGTTCGCGAATACTTTTGCGTGTATGCTTCCTTAAAAAGAACTATCATTCTCAGGAGTAAAGATGAAACACACTATATCTGCACTGGTAAAAAATAAAACCGGGGTTCTGGCAGAATCCTCAGCTGCTTTCCAAGATAATAAAATTAACATTACTTCCATATCCTGTGGTGAAACAGAGAACATGGAAGTCTCGCGCATGGTCATATGTGCAGAGGGAAGCAAAGGCGAAATAGCCAAAGTGACCGAAGAACTTAAGGCCATGGACTTTGTCATCCAACTTGACGACCTTGCCCGCAAGGAATTTGTGGACCGTGAACTGGTTCTGATCAAGATTGAAGTAAACAAAGACACCATGTCCCAGATTATGCAGATTTTCGAAGTATTCCGGGCTGATGTAGTCGGCATGGGCCAAAAAACCATCACAGTGGAACTAAGCGGTGACCAGGAACGGGTTGAAGGACTTATCAAGATACTCCAGCCTTTCGGAATCAAAAGCCTGTGCCGCACAGGTATGATCGCACTAAAACGTGGAGATGAATAACGCTGAACAATCGCGGAATTGATCTTAATCCAAATGGAACACCAAGACCGTAAAAAGGTGCGTACATGACCATAACATCACTAAATGAAATCATTGCAGCAGTTCGCAATCATGAACGGCTTGCACGCGTGGCAATAGCCCCATGCGCTGAAGAATTTGTAATCCGCTCTGCTCTCACCGCGCACAAGGAAGGAATTGCCGAGCCTATTTTTATCGGCAACCGGGAAAGATCCCTCGCTGTGGCGGATGAACACGGGTTGAACATAGACGGATTTGAATTTCACGAAGAAAACGATGATGCCGAAGCCGTGGCAATAGCTGTAGCTCTCTTCAAAGAAAATAAAGCCGACCTGATCATGAAAGGGCTGGTCAGCACCAGTGTTGTACTCAAAGCAATCCTCAACAAGCAGACCGGGGTTCCTACTAAAGGCATTATCAGCCACGTGAGTGTTTTTGAGGCTCCTGCCGGACAAAGGCTTGTGCTACTAACCGACGCCGGGGTTAACATTAAACCCAATTTGCAACGCAAAGCGGATATCCTGCGTAATGCCATTGATGTTGCCCGCAAACTAGGGATGGAAAAACCCAAAGCGGCCATCCTCGCAGCCACCGAAAAAGTAAACTACCCGGCCATGCCAGCCACCCTTGATGCGGATATCCTTGCCAAAATGGCTGCGGAAGATGCCTTTGGTGCAGCATACGTTGCCGGGCCGCTCGCCCTTGATCTTGCTATTTCCACAACAGCCGCAACATGTAAGGGGATAGAGAACCCTGTAGCCGGTTGCGCGGACATTCTGCTCACTCCTGACATTGAAAGCGGAAATATTCTTTACAAGGCGTTGACTACCATCGCAAACAAAACCATGGCCAGTGTCGTGATTGGCAGTGAAGTGCCCATTGTTGTTTCATCGCGAGGAGACTCCGACAGCTCAAAATTCCATTCCATAGCACTAGCCTGTTATTTATCAGGAATGTAATCCAACGAATTGCAACAGGATTTATCGTACTATAGCGATATAGAGCCTGTAACAAGAACTCGGCGAATGCATGAGCTGTTCAGCGTGAGAAAGAACTTAAAATCGGCTATGTTGGTTATTTTTTCCTGACGAACCTATTGCAGGAGTCGGTACTGCTATATTTAAACGGGTTAGACCAAATCAAATCTGCTATCTTTCTCAAAGAGTACAACAAGATCATGGCCGGAGGGCATATGAAAAACATAACAAAAGTCATCATCGCATCTTTGGCAATCATACTCCTTAACCCAGAATATGGATTCTCAGCTCGGCAGCTGACTTTCGCAACAGACCCCTTCCCCCCATACTATTATGAAGAGAACGGAACCGCTAAAGGGGTTCAGGTAGAACTTGCAAAAATAATTTTTGACAAAATGTACACCCGAATCAAGGTGGACTTCGTCCCTTGGAAAAGAGCATTGCTCATGGCAGAAGCCAAAAAAGTGGATGGAATATTCGGACTGCGCAAAACAAAGAACAGGCAACAATGGCTGATCTTTCCGGACGAACCGCTGATGAACATAACTTCAACAATATATAAACGTGTTGATGACCCGTTTGTATACGAGGACGTACCATCCCTTAAAGGAAAAATCATTGGGGTCATCAAAGGATATACATACGGAAATAAATTCGACAACAGTACTTCATTCCGGAAAGAAGAAGTAAAAAACATACGTCAAAATTTTCTGAAACTTCTGGCTGGACGAATTGATCTGGTCGCTGGCTATCGCATTGTAGGAAATCATATTTTAAAAGCCATGAACCTTGAAGACAAGATTGTAGCCTGTCCTGTAGCGATACATGTCACCCCGCTATATATTGGATTCACCCGTAAACCAGGTAATGGCAAAATCAGCCGCAAATTCTCAAACAAACTTAAAGATTTTAAAAAAACAGATAAATGTGATGAACTCATGCGCAAGATTAGATTGCCAATTGAAGTAGATTCCCCGTGTAAATAGTTTTTTTAAATTTCAAATCAGGCATGCCCTGATGAACACAAGACCCAGACCCCGGAACCAATGAGCATAATGCCGAGTACAGAACTCATTGAAATGTGCTCCCTGTAAATAAGTGCACCCAAAGGAATCAGACAAGCCATAACCACTCCGTTAACCATGATAGGCAGAGTATTTACATTGGCACCAGCCTTGTAAGTAAGCAACACACCAATTTCAATCCCGAAAACAGCCAGCCCCAGCAGCAAAACCGGCCAGTTCTTAAAACTGACAATATTAAGGACCTCTATCCTTCCAGTCTGGAAAAACATGCCCGCCAGACTAAAAACCATGGCTATGGCATAAGCAAAAGCAAGTGATCCGAATATGGAACCACCACTGGCAATACTTTTCTGGGCAAGGTGATAAATCACGGAAGAGGCCACTACAACCGCGATTGAACCATAAAGAGCGAGCATTTCAATTTCCCTATAAATAAAGTAACTAAGTTGATAATGAATCAGGTTTCAAACAGCATTCTAAGAAATACAAGAAAGTTATTCCCGACTTCGAAGAAGCATTCTTTTGATGAGATAAGTAACCCTGTTTATTAACCTTTACCACTGAATGTTATTCATTCCCTGTATGAGCAAAACTAATCCTTCCAATCTTGATCTGAACCTGCTGGTGATTCTCGACACCATATTTTCAGAACGCAGCCTGACCCTTGCCGGAAACAAGCTGTTCATGACCCAGTCTGCGGTAAGCCATGCCCTTTCCAAACTGCGTCACCATTTTGATGACCGCTTGTTTATCCGCCGGGGCAATATTATGGAACCAACTCCGCTGTGCAAAACACTGCACCGCAACATATCCCCCTGTCTGAAAGCAATTACTCAATCTCTGCATGACCGGGGAGAATTTGAGCCTTCCTCATCCAAACGTACATTCAACCTTGGACTCAGCGATTATCTCTGCAAACTACTGCTTCCGGGAATACTAAATAGAATTGAAACCCAAGCTCCGGACATCTCCATTCGTGTAATGCAGACAACCTATGAAAAACGTTCTGAAATGCTTAAAAGCGGCAAGCTCGATATATTCCTAGGTTGCCCCAGAGAATACGGAGCCGGAGTGATCAAGGAAAAACTGTTTGATGACAGAGAGGTCTGTGTCGTCCGCAATGATCATCCGATTAAAGGGAAGGTAATGGATGAGGCAGAAATGGCCGATAGTGAATTTGCGGCCCTCTCCCTTTCCGAATCCGGGTTGGGTTTTCTGGAGGACTACCTTTACCGCAAAGGAGTGCAAAGAAAAATTAAAGTTGTACTGCAACAAGAAACAGTAATCCCCTCTTTAGTGGAGAATTCAGACCTTGTCGGCAGTGTGGCCCAACGCTTGGCAGAAATGTATGTTGCGCAAGGTAGACTGCGTATTGTAAGGATGCCGCTGGAAAATACAGGATTTGAGGTGGCGCAACACTGGCATTCATTGAATGACAATGATCCAGCCCAAAAATGGATGCGCTCAACGATAAAGGAAGTAGCAACGTCTTTGCCACCATTGGAGACGGAGTAATCAAAAGAACTTACGACAAGTATACAACTCTGCAAATAAAATGCTATAATCTCCAAATGAAAACAGTTTTTCCGTCCTACACGCTTGCGCAATAATCTTTTTTTATTTTATAAGAATAGTTAACAAAACTGACCATTGAAATTCCCGAAAAAGGAGAAAACATGCCCGTGAAACTAAAACTGACTTTGTCTATAGCTGTGATTTTTCTGATGGCCGTTGCTTCGGTTGTCATGGCTGCATTTTTTCCCGCTACAGATTCAGGAATTTCCCTTTCCCAGATCATTATTATCTGTATTGCCATTGCGGCAACAGTGTTAGCCTTTGTTTCTCTTAATTCAGGGTTTAGCAATCAATTTAAGATTCTGAACAATTATTTTGTCGACTTGAGCAAAGGCAAAAAGAAAACCTCCATCCCTGCCGATCTTGATGATGAAATACATGATATGGCAAAAAAAACTGGGGATGCTATTCATTCGTTAGCCGAAGACTGCCGCAAAGCAAAAGAGGAATCTGATAGCCTGCGCAGCCGTGTAAACATTGCGGAATCAGAAACGGATAAAATCCGCAAGGAACTTAAAGACCAAAAAGAAGCTCTCGAAGCCATCGCAAAATCCGCAGCAAACGCGGGCGGAATTTCAGGAAAACTTTTCGCAGGAATCGAAGAGCTCAGTGCACAGGTCAATCAGGTCAGTTCTGGCATGGACTTACAAAGAGACCGCGTGACCGAGACCGCAACCGCTATGGAAGAAATGAACAGCACAGTTCTGGAAGTTGCCCAGAATGCAAGCCTTGCTGCCAACAGTTCCGGTCAGTCCAAAGAAAACGCAGTACACGGAGCACAGGGTGTCACTGAAGCCATTAAGTCCTTTGAGCAAATCAAGGAAACAATTCTGAACCTCAAAGAGACCATGGGCACCCTTGGCGAACAGGCTGACAGCATCGGCCAGATTATGACCGTTATTACCGACATTGCCGACCAGACCAACTTGCTTGCCCTTAACGCAGCCATTGAAGCTGCACGCGCCGGTGAAGCTGGACGAGGCTTTGCAGTTGTTGCTGACGAAGTTCGCAAGCTGGCAGAAAAAACAATGGATGCCACTAAAGGGGTTGGTGAAGCAGTTTCCAAGATTCAAGATAATGCCCGCGAAAATATCGCCGCTGTTGAATCAGCAGCCGAAGATATTGTTAATTCCACCGAGTCCGCAGCAAAATCGGGTGAATTAATGGAAGCCATTGTGGGCATCGTTGATGAAACCAACACCCAGGTTGAATCCATTGCCACAGCTTCCGAAGAACAGTCCGCCGCATCTGAAGAAATCAACATGGCCATAAGTGACGTAGCAAGAGTTTCATCGGAAACGTCGGAAGGAATGTCTGCCTCTGCCCACGCACTCACAGAAATAGCAGGTATCATTGAGGAACTGGATTCAATTGTACAAGGAATTTCATCCGGTAGAGTTGTGGATACAAGCACCGGAAAAATAGTTGAATGGTCTGATGACCTCTCAGTTAATGTTCGCACCATTGATGAACATCATATGAAACTTCTTGATCTCATCAACGAATTATACGGTGCGATGAGACAGCGCAAGGCTGATACGGTTATCGGCGAAGTTGCCGAAAGATTGCTTGAATACACCACCTACCACTTTGGCTACGAAGAGAAAATCTTTGACAAACACGGCTACCCTGAAACCGAACCTCACAAGAAACTTCATAGAACATTCATTGAAAAGATTGCAGAATTTAAAGATGATGTTGATGCTGGCAAAGTTACCGCGTCCACAGACATCATCCGCTTTCTCAAGGACTGGCTCATCAAACATATCATGGTGGTGGATGCCAAATACACCGACTTCATGCATAAGCACGGATATCATTAAAAAACAGCCACATATGACAGAAAGAAAGGCCCTGAAGTTAAACTTCAGGGCCTTTCATATTTTTAAATCTAGCGGGACGCTATGCCTTACTCAAGAAAGCCTTAATCCCTGCACCAAGACGCTTGATACCTTCTTCAATATGCTCTTCATCAGAATTGGAGAAATTAAGACGGAAGGTGTTTTCACCACTACCATCCACATAAAAGGGACGCCCGGGAACAAAAGCCACCTTGTTCTTGATGGCTTCATCAAACAGATCCATGGAAGACATCTCTTCCGGCAAGGTTACCCAAAGAAACATCCCACCTTCAGGACGAGTGACTTTAGCCTCAGCAGGAAAATACTTCTCAATCGCCTGAACCATTGCTTTGCGCTGGTTTCCGTAGCAGCCACGAATAGTTTCAATATGATCGTCGAGACTATTGGAAGTGACATACTGATGCATAACACGCTGAGCGAAAGTACTGGTATGCAAATCAGAAGCCTGCTTGGCGATAATCAGCTTATCGCGCATTTCGCCAGGACAGACCATCCAGCCAAGGCGAAACCCCGGAGCAGCAACCTTAGAGAATGAACCGAGCAAAATTCCGTTATCTTCAAGGTAACCGCGTACAACAGGCTTTTGAAAATCACCCATAAAACGAAGCTCACCGTAAGGATCATCCTCTACAAACAAGATATCCCGGCCTTTAAGGATTTCTGCAACGCCCTGACGTTTTTCAGCACTATAGGTCAGGCCGGACGGATTTTGAAAATTGGTAACAGCATAAAACATCTTGGCTTCATTTTCATCGAGCACTCGCTCAAGCTCACCAAGATCAGGACCGTCCTGCTCAAGCCCAACGGTAAGAAAGTTCGACTGAAAAACGGAAAAAGACTGAATAGCACCAAGATATCCGGGACGTTCAATAACAACATTATCACCGGCATTGAGGAAGACCTTGCCCAGTAAATCAAGACATTGCTGTGAACCGGAGGTGATTAAAATCTCATCAGCATCAACCTCAATTCCTTTCTTTTCCCGGTAACGATCAGCAATGTACTGACGCAGAGGCAGGTAGCCTTCAGTAGTGGAATATTGCATGGACTGAGGTCCGCTTTCGCGCATGACCTTGACTGCGGCAGTTTCTAGGTCAGCCACGGGAAACAGCTCGGGATTTGGTAAGCCGCCAGCAAATGAGATAATGGATGCATCTTCAGTTACTTTCAGGATTTCACGAATAAAAGACCTGTGCACGGTGGACATGCGGTCAGCAAATTTAACAGGCATATAAGCCTCCTTATGAATATAAAAATGCCGAAAAAAAGACATACAGGAGTACGCCACTGCACTAAGAGCAGTAGAATTTCGGCAGTTCGTTGCTTATTTGTGGATAAAAAGAAATGCGAACGCTGGAATGGAAGAAAGCATACTGATTTTCGTTTAGAACACAAGTGTCAGAATGCTTTTTTTAACACAATACAGAAAAATTAAAATGCTAAGAAATATTTCTCAAAATTAAGGCCTCAAGATCTTCGAACAACAAAGGCTTCGCAAGATAATCATCGGCCCCGGAATTAATAAACACATCAGCATCTCCAGCCATAGCATAGGCAGAAATAGCTATAATGGGAATGTTGCGCAACTCTTCGCCCAGCACACCTGAACGAACTTTCCTGATAACCTCAACCCCATCCATTACGGGCATCTGAATATCCATAAGCGCAAGATCAAAAATGCCTTCACCAAGTCTTTCGAGAGCATGCCTTCCATTATCAACAAAATGGACTTCATGACCCATTTTTTCAAGTAGTTTCTGGATGGCAAACCTGCTTATCAAATCATCATCAGCAATTAGTATGCGCAATACACCATCTATGGTTTTCTGTTCATCAACAGCAGAAACCTTTGAGTCCACATTTCCATCCACAAGCGGCATTGTAAACGCAAAGACAGCCCCCTCCCCCAAATCACTAAAAACAGCTATCTCACCGCCCATAACTTTAAGAATCCTTTTACATATAGACAACCCCAGCCCAGCGCCCTGAAAACGCCTTTTGTAACTCCCGTCAGCCTGAATGAAAGGTTCAAAAAGCTTTTCCTGAATATCATTAGAAATTCCGATTCCTGTATCACTAACCTCAAACAAAAGCCTCTGTGAGCTGCCGCTGACCAATGAAACTTCTACATCAACCCTCCCGCTCTCGGTAAATTTCAAAGCGTTACCTACAAGATTTACAAGAACCTGCTGCAATCTAGACGCATCACCCTTTACAAAAAACGGAACCTGAGGGTTAATACTAAAATTCAACCCCAAACCTTTGTTCCGTGCCTCCTGTAAAAATAGCTGGCTAACTGAATCCAAAACTTCAACAATTTCAAATGGTGCACTCCGCAACTCAAGCTGCCCAGCTTCAACCATTGTAAGGTCAAGGATGTCCGTGAGTAGAGTGCTCAATCTTCTGCTGGATTTAAGAGCATAGTCGACATATTCTAATTGCTCCTCATCAAGTTCGGTCGTCTCCAAAAGTTGAAGCATCCCCATAACTCCATTAATGGGCGTACGTATTTCATGACTCATATTAGCAAGAAATTCGGATTTTGCTTTATTTGCTGCCTCTGCCTGCTCTTTACTTTTCACTAAAACATCATTCATAATTTTATTTACAACAACGTCAACCACAGTAGTAACGAATTGACTAATCACTTTCGTATCGTTTTTGCTAAACCCATGTTCTTTTTTATAAATACCAAGCAAAGCAAAAACAACACCTTGATACATAACTGGAGTAACAACAAGATCTTTCACCGCACCAGACAACAAAGGCTCTTGTTTATCGGAACATTTTGTGAATGACTCATTGTAAATTGAACAACATTTAGAAAAGCACTCATCGCACAAAGAATTAACTATACCGAAATCAACTACATTAGCATCATATGTATTTATAAAATGACGATTTAAAAGAACTTGTTCTTTTACATCAAGAACAAACTCTTCAGACTCAGCAAAACGAAAAAATGTATAATCACTACAAGTATACCTTTTAACTTCATCAAGTATGAGTGCCACAATCTCTTGTACGCTATGTTTAATGGAATACTCACGTAACATAAGCCGAGATTGAAGCAAACTCTCCATAAGTTTACGTTCAGTTGTATCTTGGCCGACTGCCTGAAAACGGACCGCTTGGCCATGCTCATCAAAAAAAGCCCTATTAGTCCATTCATGCCAGCAAATCTCACCGTCTCTAATCACTTCATGAACATGAGTATGTATTGGATTCTCAGGAAGAAGATTTAGATACCTGTCCTTGACTGCATCCACAGCAGCAGCCGGAAGAAATTCAAGAAATCTTTTCCCTAAAAGTTCTTCCTCTGTTTTCCCGAAGTACTCACAATATGCCCTATTCACATATGTAAGGGTGCTATCCGGTAAAAACTCGCATATCATAGCTGGCAGGAGCTCGCCAAGCTCCTGATGCTTTGTCATATCAGGCATATGGTCCTTCCCTTGGAAACAATGCTATCCGCCGCCAAAAAACAGTATAGAGTATCATACCACAACAGACGACTAAATACATATGAAATAAACTAGGGGGACAGACTCCGAGTCTGCCCCCCTGCGGTTAGATGATAAGGAGATGGGAACTAATTATTCATCTGTGTTTCAATCCATTCTCTTACTTCGGTGTTAACGGGATAATTTCCCTTCAGCCCACCGACCGACTTTCTGAACCTTTCAGCAATGTCCTTAGGAAGTTCAATGCTCATCAGCTCACGAGCCTCTTCCGAGTTTCTGCGGACAAACAGCACCCTCGGCTTTTCGTCCCACAGATAAACGGTGAAATAGTTAGTATAGTCATTCTTGGAAGTTACCGGTGCAAACTTTGAATTCCAAGGATGGTTTCCCCACTCGAGGTATAGGGTTACAGCATCTTCAGGGGTCATTTCCCAATCAATATCCCAATTCTTGTAATCTCTAAGGCTTCCCATAACTCTCTCCTTACGTCTAAAATATCTAAATTAGTTGTTTTCCCATCAACCTTGATTAAATAATAACAATTCTTATTACTGAGTCAAGCAATAAATGTCTTTAAATTACGATTTCTGTGCTGTATTAATGGACATCAAGGAAATTAAGAACAAACAAATTCAATCATATCAAAGACTAATTAATCATGGCCAACCAAGCATACCCTGTCCCCGCAAAAACAGTCCGTACTGAAGAAATAATAAAGAAAAGCCGTTTCATATGTGACATACGTCAAGTTCAAGACCGTAATCAGGCAAAACAATTCATTGCTGATATCAAAAAAGAATTCCCGGATGCACGCCACCATTGCTCGGCTTTTGTAGCCGGGCCACCCCAGACCGGTGATATGGGCATGAGTGATGACGGCGAACCGCAAGGAACGGCAGGCAAGCCCATGCTGCAAGTGCTACAAGGAAGCGGAATCGGTGATATTGCAGTGGTAGTGACCAGATATTTCGGCGGGATAAAACTGGGAACCGGGGGCCTTGTGCGGGCTTATTCCGGCGCAGTGCAGCAAGGGCTGGAAGCACTTGATGTCGTTATGAAAGTGCCCATGCGTATACTAAGTCTTGAAATTTCATATGCGCAGGAAGGCATGCTACGGCGCATGCTTGATGAGTACCGGGCTGAGATTGAAGAGCAATCTTTTGGGGCCAGCCTGATGTTTACGTTAATCATGCCCTCAGATCAGGTGGATGCTTTTTGCGAACGAATTGTAGAAGACACCAACGGAACAGCCGAGCTATTAGTGGAAGAGAAAGATATTTGGAGGTAAATTAAAACCCCTCACTTCATATGAAGTGAGGGGTTTTAATTTACTTTAAGGCTTTACAGTCAGAGTATATTTTTTGTCCCAGTCGATGTATTTATTAATCAACTGGCGAACCTGAGCAGCGTCTGTTTTTGAAGCCTGCTCGATTATCTTCTGGTCAAGATCCGGCTCAAATCCCTTTACTATAAGGCTGGCCGCTTCCCGGCTGCGGGAGAGCAGGCTCTGGTGATCCTGATAGTATTCACCGCGCAGGATATTGCGGGCGCGCAGGATTTCATCTTCAGGAAGATCCTGCTCTTTGAGCATCTTAACGGTCTTCTCAAATCCGGTCATAGCCTGTTCAAGCTGTTCCGGCTTAGTACCGATGTAAAAGGCCATGAACCCGGTCTTGGGAGCCTGCCAGAGGAAAGCGGTTACAGTGTAACCAAGCCCTTGCTTATCGCGCAGGTCACGGAAAAGAAGCCCACTCTGCCCTGCAAGAGAGGCGCGAAGCAGGGAAAGCCCAGCTGTTGCCTCTTCATCTTCCATACCCGGAACCGGGAATACCACCATCAGGTGAGCCTGATTACGGTCCGGCAGGGTCATGGTCAGATCCTTCTCCGATCCCCAATTAGGTGCAGGTACAGATACAGCGGTATCCTTAACAACCAGCTTACCGTCCAACTCTTTTGCGAAAGCAGCGAGAGCCTCGCGATCATAATCACCACAAATGGAAATTACGAAAGGACGGGAGGATTGTTTCTTCCAATAAGCAAAGATATCCTCGCGGGTAAATTTATCCACATTTTCAGGCTGCCCAAGGTGGAAATAGGAATAGCTTCCATCTTTATATAGAAAGGGGAAAATATTCCTGAAAGCAAGCCCCAAAGGACGGTCTTCCTTACGCTTGATAGCTGAAACCTGATCCTGTTTTGCCCGGTCCAATTCCTCCGTAGCAAAGCGGGGACTGGTAATAACTTCGTTTATGAGCGGAAGCATATCCGCAGTGAACCGAGACGGGAATTTTGCGTTGATAGCAAAAACTTCACGCCCGGCAGTAGCGCCGAGAGACGCAGCCCGATCAGAAACAAAATCTTCCAATTCAGTAGCATTCAAGCTTTCAGTTCCACGAGTCAGACTCTGAGAAACCATTGCCGCAAGGCCCTGCTCTTCAGGAGTAAGGTCTGCATCACCGCCTACCCAGTACATGGACAGGGCTGTATACGGCAGGGTTGCATCGGGAATAAAAACAAGCTTGCTGCCGTTTGAAAGTTCGATGGTTGCTGCTTCACCCGGTCCGGCTGCGTCTGCCTGAGCAGCATCTTTGGCCTTTGCGGGCCAGTTATCAGCCACGGCCTTTTCAAAATCCTGCGCATCAACTTCAACACCCTCGGGCATGAGCATGCAGACGGCCAGCTTTTCGGGATCGAAATATTCATCGTAAAGCTGCTGCAATTGATCCCTAGTAACGTTGCGCAGATCGTAGAGATAATTTTCCTCAGCCTGCTGTCCATCTTCAAAGAACTGAAAATAGCCCAATTTGGAAGCCAGCCCGGAAAGGGTTTCCTTGGTCAGGAAAAGGGAGTCTTCAAGGTTGATAACCACCCTGTCCATTTCACGGTCAGTAAAATCTTTAAAATCAACTGAGGAAAGCTCAATCATAAGCTCCTTCCAGAACTCATCAACTTTATCCGCATCAAGAGTAGCGAACACGTAAAGCATCCCGGCCCGTTCAAGGGTCAGGGATGAAACGGAGATGCTGTCCACCATACGTTTTTCATACTTGAACTTGCGGTACAGACGGGAAGTTTCACCGCCGCCAAGAAGCTCACACATGGTTTCAAGTCCGGCAATCTTAGCAGAATCAAGACCGGGAATGGGGAAAGCCGCGCCGATGTAAACCTTATTCCATTTACCGGGAACCACCTTGACTGTGGTCTTTCCGGTTGCGGGAACAGGAAAAGCAGTGGGCGGAACAACCGGAGTCACTGATTTGCGACTGCCACAAAGTTTTTCAGCTTCCTTGACCACTGCTTCGGGATCAATCTTACCGACGACGGTCAGCAACATGGACTGCGGCTGATAGAGACGGTCAATATAGGCGTGAATATCTTCGGATGAAATTCCTTTTACCGAGTCACGGTAGCCGATGATGGGCCATTGGTAACTGGTATCTTTCCAGACGATGGATTGCAGGGTCTTGAAAATCCTGCTGCCGGGGTTGTCTTCGCCCCGCTCCAGCTCGGACAGAACAACTTCACGCTCGGATTTGAGTTCTTCGGGATCAATCTTGGCGTTGAAGGTCATATCAGTGACAATGTCCATGCCCAGCTTCCATTCATTCTCAGGGACTTCCACATAATATACTGTGTAGTCAAAGCTGGTGGCGGCATTCATATCGCCGCCCACGGACTCGATTTCACGTGCGGTCTGACCGGGAGCGCGGGTATCGGTCCCTTTAAAGACCATATGCTCCAGCAAATGGCTGATACCGGCCTGCTCCGGTTCCTCATAAGAAGATCCGGCATGAACGAAAAGACGCACATTGACCAAAGGAAAACGATCATCTTCCTTAACCAGAACGGACATGCCGTTCTTGAGTTTGATCACATGCGGACCTTCACCTGAAGCAAGGGCTTTCTTAATCTCATCGCTCAGTTCAGCAGTTGCAACCTTTTCAGCAACAGAATCAGCTGTGGACTGAACAGCTGGAGCAGCACCGGACTCATTCTCAATAAATCCGGCAGTTACGTCTTCTTTTTTATTGGCATCTATCTTTTCAACTTTGCATCCGGTACTCATCAGCAGCACCCCGCAAAGAAGCATAAAAATACATATTTTTTCAAAATCAAATCCTTTAACGGCCTCAGCAGCCTTCGCATTTTTTTGAGGGACCATGTCTTTTAAACTCCGGTATGTCAATCAGGTTTGAAGTACAAATTATCATATAAATAGAGGGCGACTAACAATATCCCATAAACACTGAAAAAGAAATTAAACACAGGTTGCGACAAGGTCAACGGAAGGAAGACAAAAGATGTCAAAAATCATTTCATACAAACACAATTACGAAAAACGTAAAAAAGTCATCTGCATCCATGATTACAAGATGTTATCTACAACTATGAATGTTTAAGTTGATTGACAAAACAACAGGGGAGGGACATTATCTGCGGCGCGGAAAATACCGGTTGCGAGGTATTTTATTTCAATTATTAAACGGAGGTGCTGATGTCTTTCAACTCTACGGTCGCTCCTGTCAAGCGGGGCAAGAGTGACGCTATTCTGGACTGGCTCCAGATGTTTTCAGGGGTGGCTCTTATCATTTTTGTATTTATGCATATGAGTCTTGTTTCAAGTGTGATTTTCAGTCCATCAATCATGGACACCATTGCTCATACTTACGAGGAAAACTACATGGCCCAGATCGGCGGCCCTCTTCTTTTCCTGCTCTTCCTTTTTCATTTCTACCTTGCAGCACGCAAGATTCCCTTCAGACTTGAAGGCCAGAAAACCATCTGGAAACATGCAAAAATGCTCAAACATCGTGATACATGGCTTTGGATTGTGCAGGTGGTTTCCGCTATGCTGATTCTTGTCATGGGGGCTATTCACATGTGGGCTGTGCTGAGCGACCTGCCCATTACAGCGGCCCGCTCTGCTGAGCGTATCCAGTCCGGCCCTTGGATTTTCTTTTACCTTGTACTGGCTCCGCTGGTGGTTATGCACGTTGTTGCAGGCCTCTACAGAATTGCAGTTAAGTGGGGCTTCATCAAGGATTACCAGCGCGGTGGGCTGAACAAATTCGCCACTGGTCTGGCCGTATTCTTCATCTGCATCGGTCTGGCCACTCTGGCCCGTTTTATGACCCTCAGTACATAGATTTACAGCTGCAACCCTTTGCGGAAAAGCCGTCTACTTTGATGAAGTAGACGGCTTTTTTATGTTCAGCTTTCCATTGCTTGATTTTCCAATCAATGCTATTGGTCAGACCAATTGTTCAATAACACAAATTGGTAGGACCTATCATGGATTCAACAAATCCAGCTAAAACAGTGCACCAGTCAGTGGCCCGGCAGATTGCCGAGCTGATTGAATCGGGCAATCTCAAGAAAGGTGACAAGCTACCCGCAGAAAGGACCTTAGCTGAAAGATTCAAGGTTTCCAGAAGTTCGATACGTGAGGCGATTAAATCGCTTGCCCAAAAAAATCTGGTTGAAAGTCGCCGGGGAGATGGAACCTACATCCTTGCAGACATGGATGCTGACATTTTTGACGCATTCACCACTGCTTTCAGCGACCAGAAAAAAAGAATAAGCGACATTTTCCAATTCAGGAGAGTGATTGAGCCGGAAATAGCCGCGCTGGCAGCCGCTTCAATGGATGATGAAACACTCAACCGCTTAAAATTGATCGTCTGCGACCAACAGATGAAATCCCAGAGCGGCAAAAACAGCAGCGACCTTGATGCCCTGCTGCACCTTGAAATTGCCAAGGCCACCGGGAACTCAATTTTCCCGGAAATGATGCAGGCCCTTGAGCAGATCATGGAAGAAAGCCGTAGCGAAATTCTGCAACCGCCCGCAAGACAGCAAGCTTCAATCACTGCACATTTCAAAATCCTCGAAGCATTTGAAAACCGCGACCCGGCAATGGCCCGCAAGACCATGCGCAAGCACATAGCAGAAGTCGAAGAAACGGCAACAGGCCGTAATCAATCTGAATAACCTGTAGCTAAAAGTAGAGGAGGAACTGATGTTTTCTACCTTACTGATTTTCGTTGTACTTGGTATTTTTGCCGGAATTCTGGCCGGACTGCTCGGCATCGGCGGCGGACTGGTCATTGTGCCTATTCTCGTCTTCACCCTGCCCCCGCTGGGTATCCCGGAAATTCACTTAATGCACATCGCATTGGGAACCTCCCTTGCAAGTATCATTTTCACTTCCATCTCCAGCATGCGTTCACACAATAAACGCGGGGCCGTACGCTGGGATATTTTTAAGACTATCACACCCGGAATTATCGTAGGTACATTTCTCGGTTCTCTATCCACATCATTCATGAATACCAATTTTTTGAAGGCTGTCTTCGTAATCTTCCTCTACTACGTGGCCTCGCAGATGCTCTTCGGACTTAAGCCCAAGGCTTCACGGCAAGTTCCCGGCTCCAAAGGAATGTTTACCGCCGGTAGCGTGATAGGAATATTTTCCAGTCTTGTAGGTATCGGTGGCGGAACCCTTTCCGTACCATTCCTGACTATGTGCAACATCGTCATCCATACAGCCATCGGCACAGCTGCGGCCATCGGACTGCCCATCGCATTAGCTGGGACCGCCGGATATGTGTGGACCGGACTGGGAGTAGAAGGACTGCCCCCATACTGCTTCGGCTATATTTACCTGCCCGCCTTGATCGGGATTGTTTCAGCAAGTATGCTGACTGCGCCTATCGGTGTGCGCTTGGCCCACAGCCTGCCCGTCGACAAGCTCAAAAAGATTTTCGCAGTGCTGCTTATTATCGTAGCAACCCGTATGTTAATTACTATTTTTTAGTATTTTAAGGAGAATCCACATGAAAGAAGTACGCGACAATGCACGTGATTTGATGAAAGGCTACTGCAAAGTATGCCCTGTCTGTAACGGCAAGGCTTGCGTGGGCGAAGTCCCCGGCATGGGTGGCCTTGGTACTGCGGCAAGCTTTAAAAACAATGTAAAAGCCCTTGAAGAGCTGAAGCTAAACATGCGCACCATCCATGAATTCAGCGAACCGGACACTTCGGTCAATATCATGGGCATCAAGCTTGATATCCCGGTTATCGCTGCTCCCATCGGCGGAGTTGAATTCAACATGGGCGGCAAGATCAGCGAACTTGACTACGTCAGCAACAAACTCAAAGGTTGTAAGGACAAAGGCATCATCGGCTGCACCGGAGACGGCGTACCGCCCTTTATCCATGAAAGCGGATTTGCAGCGATTAAAGATGTTGCAGGACACGGAATTCCCTTCATCAAACCTTGGGAAGACAAAGAACTAAACGAAAAACTCCAGAAAGCCGAAGAAACCGGATGCAAAATCATCGGCATAGATATTGATGCCGCCGGGTTGATCACCCTTAAAAAAATGGGCCGCCCGGTAACCCCCAAATGCATGCGTAAATTGCGCGAAATCATCGAATCAGTTAATGCCGACTTCATCCTCAAGGGCATCATGACCCCGGACGAAGCACGCATGGCCATTGATGCCGGAGCCAAGGGAATTGTTGTTTCCAACCACGGCGGGCGCGTGCTCGACTCCTGCCCCGGCACAGCGGAGGTACTCTTTGAAATATCCCGTGCAGTGGCCGGACAGTGCTGCGTAATGGTTGACGGCGGCGTACGCACCGGAAGCGATGTACTCAAAATGCTGGCCCTTGGCGCGGACGCGGTCATGATCGGACGTCCCTTCTCTATCGCCACTATGGGCGGCTTGCAGGAAGGCGTAGAAAAATACATCGACCAACTCAAATCCGAACTTACCGCCGCCATGGTTCTCACCGGAACTGAAAAGGCAAGCTTCGTGGATATACGAGTTTTGTACCGCTAATGGACCGATACCCAACGAGGTAAAAACTTCAAATGAAGCTTTACCTCGCTTTTTTTGTCCGTTCATCAGGTTAAATTTGTTTGATTTCTTGCGAGTAACGCAAAAAATATATTTTAGGTATTGACGTACTGCTTTAGCAGAGTTATCTTTTAATCAAAGGCAGAGGTAGTTGTTCCAAACGCAACTTGCAACCAACCCTCAAAGATGGGAGTGAAATCGACTTGATGTCACTTTCTAAAAGCGAGTCTCTAAGCGAGACTCAATTCGAGGGGAGCCTACCGCGAGAGTTCTTTTAAGACCTCCAACGGGCCCACGGAGAGATTGGAAATCGCCGGTTATTCCGGCAAATGCGAAAACGGACCCCCTCTTCTAAGGCAAAACGGATTAAGTTTAACTTTGTAACCAACCATTAAATCGGTTTAGACGCGTAGTAGATAACATCAAAACAACCGCTAATCTTGGTTGAAACGCGTAATTTAGGTAATACTAAAAGCAAACCGCTAACATGTGGTTAGGACACTGTTCCAATCAATCTGTAAAACAAGTTTTAAAGCCCCCGGGCGGAACGCATGTTCCACCCGGGGTTTTCTTTTGCCCACCACCAAACATCCTGACCGACACAATATAAGTTCCATTTACATTCATTAGGTGCTACACAAACTCACTTTTACATGAACAGACACATGGATTCAGTCAGGATATTAATGTTAGACTATTTCAAAAAAACATATTTTACAAAAAGATACGCTGTATTAGCTTTCGCGCTAATTTGTATCTTCATCTTTAATGGAAACACCGGTTGCGGCACATCCCCCGGACATCATCCTTTTGTACAAACTGAAGCTGCTGATTATAGTGGAATGAGCTGGACGCAGGCATATGATTCTTTGCATGCACTAATGCAAAAGCAATACGCCTTTAGTAACTGGAAAAACATTGATTGGAACGCGCTTGATAACACTATCCGTCCGAAGGTAGTTGCGGCAGAAGCAGCAGTAAATGCTGATGATTACACCTCCGCTCTTCTTGAATACACCAGATCAATTCCTGACGGACATGTCACATGGAACCCTACGACTTTTAATGGTATTACGACAAATACGAAAGGAACTTACGGACTCGGAATTATCGGTTTAGATAATGGGAAAGTTATAGCTAACTTTGTTAAAGCCGGAGGACCAGCCAATACCGCCGGAATAGATGTCGGCGCCGAAATAACTCATTGGAATGGCGTACCCATTGCCACAGCCGTATCGCAGGCATCTACATTATGGCGGCCCAACCCGGCTTCTATCGCAACAAATGAACACACCATTCTCGAACAATACAGAGCTCTTGCTCTGGACCCTGTCGGCACCAACATTACCATCACATACTTTAAGGCTGACGGAACTGGACCATTTGTAACTCCATTACTAGCTGCCGCAGATGACGGTGGAGAAGTTAAATTCAAGACAAAACTCTGGGATCGAGTGGATGAAGCCGACCCTATCAAATATGAAGTACTTGCCAGCGGGTACGGCTATATCCAATTAGGCACGCTGGAAAGCGACGATATTTCTTTTGATCAACTCTTTGATAAGTTTAAAGAGGCAATGGAATTCCTGACCGAAAGAAATGTTCCGGGAATTATTATCGACCTTCGGGCGAATGGCGGTGGATCAGATGATCTTGCTGCCAAAATTTCAGGTTATTTTTATTCCGAAAGGACATTTTACGAATACCAAAACATTTACAATGCATACAATGAACAGCGGGAAATACTCCTACCAAGCCATGATGATTCATACATAATCGGCTGGGGAATATCATTAAATATAACTCCGCAATCCCTTCAATTCACAGGGCCTGTAGTTGGCATAGTAAACCCGGACAGCACCAGCTCTGCTGAAGGTGTAGCAATGACCATCCAAAATCTGGATAATGGATACATTGTAAGCTTTTACGGAACAAACGGATCATTCGGAATGACCGGGGGAGAAGCTAAAATGCCCCTCGGCTACACAATCACTTTTCCCAACGGGCAATCACTGGACGTAAATAAAGTGATTCAGCTAGATAGTAAAAATGGAATTGGCGGAATTACTCCTGACGTTCGAGTGCCAAAAACATCTGCCCGCATGATAGATTACGCCAATGGAGTAGACACAGAACTGGCCTATGCGGTGAGTTTTTTGAACTCATTGTAGGCTCGCCTCCTACCGCCTCTTCTTAGGCATGGCGGCAGTGCAAACCCAGTCCAGCACCAGCGGCGGGTTTACATTGTAGTTGAGGGATTCTTGCGCCTTACCGAGCACAAGATCGAGCCTGCGGAGGCCTTTGGGATCGAACAAACCTGAAAGGGCATTGGCTGCGGAAGTAGATTGGGGATTAAGGAGCGCGTTTTTGAGTTCCCGCTGGCATCCCATGACCACTTGCAAGCCCATTTCTTTATCCAGCGCGCCTTTTGCGGAAGTACGCGCAAACCAGCCCTGACCGGAACGCCAGAAATGGACCATGGCATTGACCCATTCAGCCACTGCCGGGGAATTCTGCTGGTCTGTAGGCCATGCAAGGGTAATCACCCAGCTTCGCGAAACAAGGGTTTCAAGCAGCCGTTCACGCTGCGGTGCGGTGAGTACAAAAACGTTACCGGGGCGAGGTTCTTCAAGTGTCTTGAGCAGCGCGTTAGCTGAATTGCCGTTAAGGTGTTGCGCTTCACGGACCACGGTCACACGGGTTCCTCCGCCATGGGGAGGTTGACCCCAGACCGGGAGAAGTTCACGAATAGAATCTACGGAAATATCTTGTTTCAGTCCGGTGCCGCTATCATTTTCTTCACGATCGATGAGTAAAAAATCATTAAAAGCATTATCTGCAATCTGATGGCAGGACTGACAATTTCCACAAGGGTCCTGACCGTTTTCGCAGTTCAGCACGCAAGCCCAGTAACGGGCCATGTCCATACGCTCTTCTGCACTGCCGCCTTCGATCAACAAGCACTGCGGAGGCTTCTGCGCCAATTTAGCTAACCTTGGCAGAACCAAATTTTGTCTTGATGCAGTTTCTTTTATGGATGCAAACATAAATGCCTCCGGCGGCTCTCCGAGGGCCAAAGAAACTTTTTGTAAAAAGTTTCTCTGGACACTTCAAAAACTTCTATTAGGCTTCGCGTCTTTTAATCTAAAAAACGCACTAGCTTCAAAAAAACAAATCCCACGCAAAATATTACGTGGGAAAGAAAAGTTCAATAGCCCGTACTTCAAAACATCCCCTGAGTCGAAGACCCAATGAAAAGTTTTGAAGGGAAGGGGTCTGGGGAAGGGAAACTTTTCCCAAAAGTTTCCCTTCCCCAGCCGCCGGAGGCACTATCTTACAATAGTCTGAGCGCGGTCGGGACCGACAGAGACTATGCCGACTTTTACGCCGGAGAGTTCTTCAATGCGTGCAATGTAGTTGCGCGCAGCTTCGGGCAGCTCATCATAGCTGGAAGCTTTAGTGATATCTTCTTCCCAACCGGGCATGGATTCATAAACGGGCTTGACGTGAGCCATGCCGTTCTGTTCCTGCGGGGGATAATCAACTTTTTCACCGCGATACTCGTAAGCAACGCAGATTTTAATTTCTTCAAGACCGGAAAGAACGTCCAACTTGGTCAATGCGAACTCGGTAAGATCGCAGAGTCTTGCGGTTTCGCGCAGAACAACCATGTCCAACCAGCCGCAGCGACGTTTACGTCCGGTGGTTGCACCAAACTCATGACCGTTCTTCTGTAAGGTTTCGCCGATTTTGTCGAACAGTTCGGTAGCAAAAGGACCGGCACCAACACGAGTGGTGTATGCCTTGCAAATACCGATGATCCGTTCCAACTGACGAGGACCACAACCGGACCCGGCAGCAGCGTTGCCGGAAACAACGTTGGAAGAAGTAACAAAAGGATATGTTCCGTGATCGATATCGAGATGCACGCCCTGTGCGCCTTCGAAAAGCACGTCCTTGCCTTCCTTGTTTACATCCTGAATAATGGATGAAACATCGGCGAGATAAGGAATTATCCTTTCTGCGATGGGCAGCATTTCCTGATATACCTTTTCAGCATCAAGAGCTTCAACATTGAAAAGTTTTTCAAAAAGAACGTTCTTTTCCTGAAGTCCGGCCACGATTTTTTCGCGCAGCAGTTCAGGATCAGCAAGATCGGCGGCACGAATGCCGCAACGGTTCATTTTATCTTCGTAACAGGGACCGATACCGCGACCGGTGGTTCCGATCTTGTTATCAGCGGATTTGAGGGATTCGCGGCAATTGTCCATCAATCTGTGGTAAGACATAATAATCTGTGTCTTCTTACTGATCATCAAGCGCTCAGGTGAAACGTCCACGCCCTTTTCGGCGAGTCCGTCAATCTCCTTGAGAAAAACCTCAGGGTCGAGTACTACCCCGTTACCAATGAGGCACTTTTTACCTTGATGGAGAACCCCGGACGGGATGAGATGCAGGATACACTGCTCTCCTTCCACAACAAGTGTGTGACCGGCGTTGTTTCCGCCTTGGAAACGTACAATCGCACCTGCTTGTTCGGCGAGCATATCAACGATCTTGCCCTTGCCTTCGTCCCCCCACTGGGTTCCCACGATTACGGTATTAGCCATTACTAATGTGCTCCTTCTACAGTATTTCCGCATGCACTTGACTTAAGGCATGGAATTCTTGCTGTAATTTGATTACTTGATAGCGGCACTACGTCTGACGTATATTCGACAGGAACGGGCCTGTCGCTCATAAATTTAAATCCGTTAAGGCCGCCCAAGACGATCTGCTTACCTGCTTTTAATACTTCCTTTAACGGAGGTATGTCAGTACTAAGCACGGCAGACGGGTTTTAATGCGTAAAAAATCTTTAGGGGAAATGTCAATACATCAAAGCAAATTAAATGACCCAAAAACGGGTATTTTGATACTTTTTTCACAACATATTATCAATATTGTTGTGTACTTGGCGTTATTCTTCCTTTTTTATTACATTTATTCAGTAAAATACATAATTCCCCTGCCTGACACGATCCGTGTTGCCGCAGTGGACATTGAACGAGTTTTTCCCAAACTATCTCCATGGGGTCCGGGCTTTGAACGTGAGCTTGTAGATGAATTCATAGAATTCATTGACACCGACCTTGATATCAAGGCCTATTCTACCCATGATGAAGCCTTTGAAGCTCTGACCAAAGGACGGGCCGACATCATGTTGGCCACCGGATACAACCCTGACTTGCAGGCAACCACAACCCCGCTGTTTAAAGGTCCGGTTTATGAAAAGAACCCTGCGGCAATGTTGCACCACATCCGCAGATTTGAACTGCGCACTCCTTTTGAACTTTGCGATCAGGACGTTTTTGTACCCGCCCATTCAGGATTGGTAAAAACTTTCAGCAACCTTAGCGAACAATTAGACTGTCTGCCAACCATGATCGGCGGCAATGACGCCACCCATCTGGAACCACTGCTGCAATACAATAACAATAAAACAATGCGTTTCCATCTGGTGGAGTCAGGAGCATTCAAGCCCATCAGGCCATTCCTGCATAAACTCAGGATCACCGATCATTTCGGAGATGAGCTGGAATATAGATGGTACCTGCGCAAAGACGTGCATGGGCTTGGCCAAAAAACCGAAGACTACTGGCATCTGGTAACCACCAACGGCACCATTGAAAACTTACAGGAAAAATATTTCGGTTTCATCCCGGAAGAAACAGACTTTTATGATCTTTATTCTCTGCGTAAGGATATTCGTGAAAAACTGCCCCGCTATCACAATTACATCCTCAAGGCCGCAAAAAAATACGAAATAGATCCGCTGCTGCTCACTGCTGTAATGTATCAGGAGTCTCGTTTTGACCCTCTTGCACGCAGCAAGACAGGGGTTCGCGGCCTGATGCAGCTCACTAACGACACGGCCCAGCTTCTTGGGCTGACCAGCAGGCTGGACCCGCAGCAGGCAATTAACGGCGGAGCCCGCTATCTAAGATTTATCTGGAACAAGCTGGAAAGCCGGGACGTCGAAGGCTGGGATCGCTGGCTGTTTACCCTTGCGGCCTACAACCAAGGCTTAGGGCATGTTTACGATGCCATTGATATTGCCAAGTATACGAGCAGACATCCGGGCACATGGCGTTCCCTCAAACAAGTATTTCCACTGCTGACCCGCACTAAATATCATTCCAAAACAAAACACGGCTACACACGTGGGTATGAAGCCGTGGATTATGTTGATAGCATTCGCTACTATTATTACATCATGAATGGATTAGCTATCCTTCCGGGGCTGGAGTCTGATTACCTTGCTCCCCTTGCTACCGCCCGCTGAGCCACCGGAACTTTTGCCCGGTTTTGAACCAAACAGATCATCCTCACCCTTTCCGGGAATAAAATCCGGGCGCGGTGACATGGATTCCGGCCCGGCAGTCTGGGCCCAATGATAATTAAAAAGCTGGTTTTTAAGCCGTACGGCCTGTATCATTCCGAATACGACTGCGGCCTCTTCCCATTTACGGGTGGGCTCAAAATTGGAAACTTCAGCTTCGTACTTATTCCATAACTCTGTAAGAGATGCCTCATCATAGGCGTTGAGCTGTTTTGCCAATTTCAACAGAGCCTTTTCCATATAACCTTCTGACATATATTCTCCCAATTAAGTGCTATAACTGAATCTCATGGGAAAAATTAAACTTTTTTCCGCGCACTTGATCAAAATCAGCCTACAAAAAGATTGCCGGGACCGCAATTCAAAATTGCCCGTCGGAAAAGGGTGTGCTATGAGCGGCTTACCACAAGGCAACAATTCACGGAGAACAACAATGAGTGATCTTAAAAAGATGTACAAAACCTTGCAGCAGGACCCTTTTCCCGCTGACATGACCGTTACCCTCGGCGACCAGAAACTGACCTTCAAAAAAAGGACCTGGGAAATCGACGGCGAAACCAAAGGGCTTCGTTACGGCGAAAACCCGGATCAGCCCGCAGCCCTTTATGAGCTGGTTTCCGGCGGACTTGAATATGACGGCATCAAATTTCGCGGCGAAGGGCAGGGACTTGTTTCCGCACTCACCGAAGAACATATGATTCAGGCAGGCAAGCATCCCGGAAAAACCAACCTGACCGATGTAGATAACGCTCTGAACATCCTGCAATACCTCACCGCCAAGCCTGCGGCTGTTATCCTTAAGCATAACAACCCCTGCGGCGCGGCTTGGTCTGAAGAAGGCGTAGGCGTAGCTCTGCACAACGCTTTTCAGGCTGACCGTATTGCCGCTTTCGGCGGAGCCATCGTAGTCAACCGTCCTTTCACAATGGAAGCGGCTGAAGTTGTCGACAAAGCATATTTTGAAGTTGTTGCAGCTCCTTCCTTTGAAGAGGGAACCCTTGAAGTACTCAAGAAACGCAAGAACCTGCGCATTCTTCAGATTCCCGGCATTGCCGATCTGGAAAAAATGCTCGGTCAGCCTTTTCTTGATGTAAAATCTCTCATGGACGGCGGCATGGTTGTGCAGTTCTCTTTCCGCAACCGCATCCTCGATGCTGAAGATTTCATCCCCGCCACCGCGGAGAAAGATGGCTCCAGCTTTTCTTCCCGTGCTCCTTCCAAGCAGGAAACAGATGACATGCTCTTCGCATGGGCTGTTGAAGCAGGTGTGACCTCTAACTCCGTAATTTTCGCCAAAGACGGTGTGACCACTGCCATCGGTACCGGTGAGCAGGACCGCGTCGGTTGCGTAGAACTGGCTGTGACCAAAGCACGCATTAAGTTCGCTGACGGACTCTGCTTTGAAAAATTCCAGATGTCCCTTTTCGAACTGAAACTTAAAGCCCTCAAAGACGAGCAGGCTGCCAAGGATCTCGCTGAGATCGAACAGGCCGCAGTTGAAGCAAAGGGCGGACTCAAAGGTTCCGTGCTGGTTTCTGACGGCTTCTTCCCCTTCCGTGACGGCGTAGACCTGTGCATGGCGCAGGGCATCACCGCCATCGCCCAGCCCGGCGGTTCCATTCGCGACCACGAAGTGATTCAGGCTACCAACGAAGCCTCACCGCAGGTTGCCATGGTCTTTACCGGTCAAAGATCTTTTAAGCATTAAGACCAAGAAGGCCCCCGGCGGCCCTGCCGGGGGCCTTAAACCCTTTTTGTAAAAAGGGTTTAAGAATCCCAAAAACTTTTATTAGGCTTCGCCGCTTCGAATCTCAAATTGATTTTAGCTTAGGCCTGCCATTTCAATAGTTAAACATTTATGTTAAGAATTCCCGGATGTCTTTTCAGACGCTCGGGGTTTATTTTTTTTACGACTTACAAGTTAGAACATTTCTTCCACCTGATTGCGAACAGGCGGAGTGCGGGAAACGTTTACTGTACAAGCAAACACAGCAGTTCCCGGAAGGATTTACATGTCCCTATTCAAGGAAGGACGCTACGTAGCGCCCGGAAATATTGTGGAATTCATGCACGGCAACCAGCCTCAGCTAGCCTTTGTCATGGAAGAGCAATCCGGAAAGCTCAAACTATACACCATCAATAAGCGCGAAACCAAGATGCCCGCAGCACGGGTACTTCCTTGGGTTGGGCCGCAATATTCCGCTACGGCATCCCGTCAGGAAATGCTGGACTACATGGTCACCCATCAGGAAAAACGGGGCGAACTTCAAGCCAGTCTTGATACCATGGAAATCTGGGATTTAGCTCAGGGTGAGCTTGAAAAAGCACCCCTGAACTGGTTCGCAGGACTTCTCTGGGAAAAACCTGATACTGACCAGATTTCCGCTCTCGGACGGGCCATGATCGCGGCCAAGACCCACTTTAAATTTCAGCCGCCTGAATTTATCATCTACACTCAGGAAAAAGTAGATCTCCGCCTGAAACAACAGGCAGAAGAAAAAGCTCACGAAGAAATAATGAGTGTAGGTCAGGATCTTTTCAAAAAAATCTGGACCGCCCGTGAATCCGGCGGAAAAATCAGGCCGGACCAGATTCCGGCTATGTCCGATGAAATCGCTGAAGGGCTTAAATCTTTTCTCATGGACAGGGTTTCCGGACTGAATGAAGACAAATCAAACAAAATGTGGTCCGCACTGCGTAAGGGACTGCCCGACCATCCCCATCTGCCGCTGCTGCTGGCTCAAGGTTGGGGAATAGTACATCCTCACCACAACTATCTGCTGGATGAAGCAGATTACGCTTTTGACGACAGCTGGTCTGCCAAACATGGCGACGAAATTGACAGACTGGTCAAAGCAGTCGAAACAAAAGCAGTTGATCCCTGCCCCCTGCCCATGCGCAGCATCGACTCTGCTACCACAAAAGATATTGATGACGCCTTCAATCTCAAAAAGAAAGAAGACGGCGGTTACACTCTGACCATCGCCCTTGCCCGCCCTTGCATGGGCTGGGACTTCGGCTCCGATCTGGATCAGGCGGTTATGAACCGCGGGACAAGCGTGTACCTCCCCGAGGGAACAAGCCATATGATGCCCGAAGCTCTCGGCATCGGGGCATTCAGTCTTTTTGCCGGGGAAGTTCGCCCGGCTTTGATCACTACTTTTGAACTGGATGCGCATGGAATTTTACAGTCTGTAACTCCCCACAACGGCTGGGTG
The DNA here is from genome assembly GCA_004923195.1 of Marinifilum sp. JC120. Classification (NCBI taxonomy): domain Bacteria; kingdom Pseudomonadati; phylum Bacteroidota; class Bacteroidia; order Marinilabiliales; family Marinifilaceae; genus Marinifilum; species Marinifilum sp. JC120. The sequence continues at coordinate 453,063 of RDSB01000001.1, forward strand.
AAAATAACAGACAACTCCACCTACCTCGCTGTTGAGCAGATGCTTGAAGAAGGTAGCGATGATGAAATGGCCCTTGCCTTTGAACTTTCCGAAAAACTGCTTCAGGAACGTATCAAACACGGTGCAATTGTCATCCGCAGACCGGAACCGGAACTTTCTCTTGAAAACTGGCCGCAACAAACCAAAGTAATAATGTCTTCCAAAGAGAAGACTACCCGCGCGGACCAGATCATCAGCGAATTCATGATCCTCGCCAACTCTGGACTGGGGAAATTCGCCGAGGAAAATGGTTTTCCCTTACTTTACCGTACGCAGGACATTGCCCTGCCCTCAGATCTAAGCGGAATCATTACCGAACCGCACGAAATTTATATGCGGGTGCGTCAGATGGTTCCCCCGCAGATGGACACCACTCCCAAAAAACACGCGACACTGGCAGTAACCGGGTACAGCCCCATAACTTCGCCACTGCGCCGTTACGCGGACTTCCTCAACATGGCACAGCTTTGCCATTATCTTGTTGAAGAACAACCCAAATGGGATGCGGAAGACCTGGAATCCATTGCTAACAATCTGCAACTACGTTTGCAGTCGGTCATCAAAATTCAGAGATTTAGGCCGCGTTACTGGAAACTGCTCTATCTGGCCCAGAACAGAAAAGGCTGGCACCATGCAGTTGTGGTGGATGACAACGGTCCTCTTGCCACACTGGCCATGCCTGAAATCCAGATCAACGTACGAGTCCCCAAACCTATGCTGGGTGACAAGCTCTATCCCGGTCAGGGCTTTCAAATACGCTTCAATAAAATCGACCCACTGACCAATGAACTTCGGGTTGTGGAAGCAATGGAAGAATAATTTTCAAGGAGAGGAGATGCTGATTTCCGGTTGTTATTTTTACGGGAATCAGCATAATGAGATTTCGGTTTTTAAGGTCACGTAAGACTTTAAATGCCGTCATCAAGGAAACATACAGGCACCCCGGACCATCCCGCAAAGGGGAAAGCAGCGGGAAATTAACCCGGCAGACCTGTAACGAAAACGACTTAAAGGAGTTAGCACATGCTCTGGATATTCTGGCTGGTTTTCGCCTATTTTCTGGGATCTATTCCCTTCGGACTTTTTATTGGCAAGATTTGCTACAACATGGACATCCGCACAGAAGGCAGCAAAAGCACCGGAGCCACTAATGTGGCCCGTCTCTGTGGATTCAAATACGGTGTGGCCGCCCTGCTTCTTGATGTAGCCAAAGGCTTCATCCCTGTGCTTATGGCCTATCAGTACAGCCATAACTGGATTTTTATTTCACTTGTAGCCGCAGCAGCCGTTATCGGACATGTATTCTCCATCTTCATGGATATGAAAGGCGGCAAAGCTGTAGCCACCACCATCGGTGTATTTCTGGCTCTTGCCCCGGCAGCAACACTCTATTCCATCGTAGTACTGCTGGCCGTAATACTCCTTTCCGGATTCGTTTCCATGGGTTCGCTCACTTTTGCCGTGGCCCTGCCCTTTTTCACACTGGTAACCGGATCAATCGGTATCGTTCCACTGGCCTGTGGCATGACCCTGCTCCTTTTCTGGACCCACCGGGAAAACATCCGACGTCTGGCTAAGGGCGAAGAAAATTCCTGGAAAAAGAAAAAATAACCACGCAAATTACTAGATATACACTAAAAAAAGGGGAGCTTCTAAGCTCCCCTTTTTTTTAGAAATCATCTTTATACTTTTCCCTGATCTCCATTATCTTATCAAGATTTTCAAAGAAAAGATCCACCAGGTCAGGGTCGAACATGGTTTCTTTTTTTGACTTAAGAAATTCCAATGCCCGATCAACTTCCCAGGACTGCTTATAAACACGGTCGCTGCACAGCGCATCAAAAACATCGGTAATACATATTATGCGTCCGGCGATGCTGATTTCATCCCCCTTCAAGCCCTGCGGATACCCAGAGCCATCCCAGTACTCGTGATGCTCATGGGCAATGGTTGCAGCCGCTTTAAGCAGTTTGCGGTTGCTGGCCCGAAGGATATTATATCCGATCTCGGTGTGACTGCGCATAATTGCCATTTCATCATCACTCAATTTGCCCGGCTTGAGCAGGATTGAATCCGGAATACCGATTTTGCCGACATCGTGCATGGGAGATGCATAGTAAAGTTCATCGACCTTAACCGGATCAAGTCCTACAGCCATTCCCAGAATACGGGCAATTTCCGAAACGCGAATTACATGAAAAGCTGTTTCCTTGGAGCGAAATTCCACAACCTCGCCAAGCATGCGTACAATCTCTTTCTGCGTATCCAAAATTTCCTGATTAAGATAAATATTGTCAAAGGCAACACCTACGTTATCCGAGAAAATTTTTAGCAAATCCTCATCCTGCTCACTGAATTCATCACCGCAATTTTCCACATAAAGAAGATGTGAGCCCATCTGATGGGTAGGCAGATAACCTATATAGTCATTGTTCGCGAAACTACCACACCCTTTTGCACGAACCTTTTCTAATTGCTCCCTAGTCTGTTGAGACAGCACAGGACAATCTTCAATTGAAGAATTACAAGTTGCATACTTACCGGTGGAAGCAATAATTCTCATACTTTCCTTATCCGGACTGGAAACGGCAACACCATCCCCTTCTAGGTAAACCGAATCGCGCAAACCGATAAGTGAGATGACCTGCGTCAGCACTCCCTGCGCAAGCCGCCCCACTGACTGCTGTTTAAAAAGACTTCCAGAAGCTTCAATAATATGTTTCAAGCCCTTGCGATTCTGCTCAATAACCTGAAGATCCCGGTAGGATCGCAACGCTGAAAGAACGGACGTAAATAGACGCTGGGCGGTCAGCTCCGCCTTATGTTTATAATCATTAATATCATATTCAATAATAACCTGACGTTCCGGAGCCTGTCCCGGCTGCCCAGTGCGCAGGATGATGCGCACCATGGAATTATTCATTCCTTCACGGATAGTCTTCACCAGTTCCAGTCCGGCGTGGTTTGTTTCCATGACGACATCAAGAAGAATCACTGCAATATCAGGATTATCTTTCAAAACAGAAACGGCTTCTTCCGCTGAATACGCACTTAAAAACTCCAGCCCGGCACCTTCAAATGCAAAATCATCAAGAACAAGACGGGTTGTGCTATGTACATCATCTTCATCATCAACGATAAGTATCTTCCAGTTCTTACCTTTTCTTCCCCCGACTTCTTCGGGAGTCTCATCGGCAAAGAAAAGCTCATCATTATCAACAGGATTAGAACTATCTACCATAACCTGACCTCACTTGAATATCACTGGGAAATCACTAACGTAAAAACAGCTCCACCTTCGCCCGAACAGGAAACATCCATACTCCAATTATAGCCACTGATAATTCGATTTACAATGCTTAGCCCCATTCCTACAGCTTCTGGTTTGGTCGTAAAAAATGGATCAAAAATATAAGGTAAGTCCTCGTCAGAAATGCATGAGCCATTATCGGAAACAACCAGTTTGCAAACATTTCCTTCTACCATGATCTCAACGCTGACACGAGGCTTCTGGGCATCAGCAAAAACAATAGCATTATTCACAAGCTCAACTATGACTTTGGAAAGCAGGTCCGGCCGGGAGTCCACTTTCAGCTCTTTAAAATCAGTGGTGAACTGAACATCCTTTCCAAGCACTTCCGCATATTCGCGGCAAAGCTTCATCGCCTTTTCTGCAACCTCTTTCATATCTGCACTGCAATGGTCACAACGGTCAATAGCCGCAAAAGAAGAAACACTGTTCACAATGTCTTCCAGCCGTGCTGTTTCATGGGAAATAGTTTCAAGATACTGTGCAGCCTCGGAATCCGGCCCCAACTTGCGGGAAGCAAGATTTGCAAAACCATTGATAGTCATGGTCCGGTTACGAATCTGATGGGCTACGGACTTGGCCATCTGAGCAAGGCTTTCGCGATTGAGTTCTATCTTGCGCAGATCCCGATAGGAACGAAGAGCCGTAGTCATAGAAGTGGTTAACCTTCTTGAAGTAAGCTCTGCCTTCTGCCAGTAATCATTAATGTCCAGCTCGGTAATAACTTTATGTTCCGGTGCAAACCCAGGCTGCCCCGTCCTGAGAATAATTCTGATAAACTGATTATTATATTCATTCCTGATTCTGTGAGCAACATCAAGCCCCGCAGTATTGGTCTCCATTACTACATCGAGAAGGACCACTGCAAAATCAGGATTAGCTTTGAGAATATTTATTGATTCCTCTCCTGAATAAGCACTGACAAACTCCAGAGGACGCCCCTCGAACACAAAATCCCCAAGAACCATTCTGGTCATAGAATGGACGTCCGGCTCATCATCAACAACAAGCACCATCCACGGTTCAACCTTGCGAACCGCGGATTCCTCCGAATCCTCACCGGAAAAAAGCAATTCATCATCTGCAAACAGATCATCATTATGCATGCAAGCCCTCGCCAAAAAAACAAATATAATTGAACAATCCTATCAGGATATTACCTCAGTTAATAAAAAAGTTAAACTGTATTTTGGCCTCAATCGATTAATTATTTAGTCCAGCCTTGCACATTACACATTATTTTAAACAGATAGCTATTTCCCCTTGAACATGAAAGATATATAAACTAAGGTTCCCACAATATACACACACAGGGATGAATTGAAATGACGGAACTGCTTGTTGCATCAATTGCACTCATCATTTTTGCCTTCATTATTTATTCAGCATACGCTGCACAAGGTGCAAAATATGCCCAGCGAATAAAAGCATATGAACTGAAAGAGCAACACATGGAAAAATCTATGGACAAAATACGCTCTGAAATCAGTTTAATTGAGAAAGAAGTGGCTGAGACTGAAAAAAAAATTGATGAACTGGACATAGACCCAGAAGAGTCTTAACAGCCAAGACAACACCACAAGATATCATAATCATGACTTTTTCCATTATATTTGTCTTATTTGGAACAATAGCCACAATAGTTGCCTGCAAAACGATCAACGACAACTTTGATCTCAAGAACCAAGCTCTGGCAGAAAAAGAAAAAAAACTGCTTGAAAAACAGCAAGACCTACGTGGCAAACGCAAAGAGCTTTCCCGTAGACTTGATGATTTAAAAACTTTTTTAAAAGCAGGAATTAAAACCGAAGCAGCGGCAAAACCCAAAGAAGAACCCGAAGATCTTAAAGGCTGGTTGGTTCATAGAGGAATATTGAGCGAAGCACAGTTCCTATCCGCTGAAATATATGCCACGGAAAAAAACATTGATGTAATTGCTGCGCTTTTGACCTTGAATATGGTCTCGGTAGAACTTTACGAAGAAGCTAAAAAGCTGAAGTTACTTTAAAAACAAAAAACCGCACCGGTGTCCCAGTGCGGTTCTCTTTAGCAGTACAAAAAAATTAAAATTCAGTCTTATAAGTCTCGCCTCGATGTACATGATACTTGAGGTCGTATGCCTTTTTCAGATGCATGACCAATGCTTCCACAATATCGTCATCAAGCTTCTGCACCCAGACAAAAACACGGCGAGATCCCTGCTCTACCCCTTCATAAGAAGTAAAAACAGTGGAAAGCCTTACTCCCCTTGCCCAAAGATCACTCAACAAATCTTCAAGGGCGGAAACTGTATCTTCAAGCACAAAGGCAAACTGGGAGCTTCCTTTGCTGACACCTGTCACCGTAGTCAAGAAACGGTAAATATCAACTTCAGTAACAATCCCGACAAGACCGAACTCATCCACAACAGGCAGACCGCCGATCTTCTTCTCCAGAAGCAGTTCAGCCGCAACTTCCATGCAGGTATCCGGGGAAACTATATAGGGATCATGGGTCATAATGTCCTTGATTTTGAGGCCCATTAATCCGTCACCTTTTCCAGATGTATTATCTCCGGGCAAAAACTTGGAAGGCATTGCGTCACGCACGTCCCTGTCGGAAACAATACCAACCACAAGGCCGGAAGCCTCTGTTACCGGAATCTGTCTGATTCCGGCATCACGCATCATTTCCATGGCGTCAATTATGGGTGCACCCGACATGAGGGTCAACACCTCTTCAGTCATCCAATCCCCTACTAGCATTTATTCACTCCTGAATCTCATCATTAATCTTACGAAGAAGTTCGTATTGATCGGCAAAAAAGTCAAAGGGAAACTGCCGTTCTCCACTATCCGGCTAGCTACAATTTCTCACCATAAGCAAGAAAAACCCTGTAACTGGCTTTTATGCCTGATTCTCCCCTGTATAAATTTTCATACTCTTCAACAAACCGACGGTATTTCTCCCGTCCCCACGAGAGGTTCTCGCTAGAGGCGACGGCACCGGTCATCTTATGCTTCTTCAGGAAGTGTTTTACGGAAGGGAAGAACACCTCATGCTCCTCACTTGCGTAATCCACCTTAAGTCCTGCTATACTATTAAATAACTCTCGGTAAAAAGAACATGTCTTCAGTTCCTTTACTGAACCGAATCCAGTCTTTGCGCTCACTTGAGCAAGCTCACAAAGGGTGCCGTATGCGAAAATAGCAATGGCAAACTTTCCACCGGACTTTAAAACCTCAAAACTGCGTGGAATGGATTTTTCCGGGTCGACATACCATTGCATAGCCGAAGAACTGACCAAAAGATCAAAACTCTCGGCCGCAAAAGGAAGCTCTTCGCCATCCGCTGCCACAAGCAAAGCCCCGGAACCTTTTTGCTCCATCAGCATAGGCCGCACCAAATCAAGGGAAAGATACTTATCGTAAGTAATGCGTTCGCGTAGTTCATCATGCAAAAAACCAACGCCTGAACCTATGTCCAAAACATTGCCAAATTCAGCTTCCGAGCAAAGGGCAGCACAATTCCCGGCAACGATACGCTGCACGGATGCGGCCTTGCTGTAACTTGCGGCAGCCTTACCGAAACACTGACGAATCCTATTTTTCACTTGATTACTATCCCCTGAGAATGCTCATTAATTGCGATTCTGAAATTTTATGTCCGCCCTCAATATTCAAAATATCTGCTTCCTCGACAACTGCGGCAAATTTATCAAAAGCCTTACGCCGGACGATGCGGTCACGAGAACCGTAAAGCACAGTACAATTGGGCAAAATCATTTTTCCATCCGGCTCGATATTTGAATCTATGAGATATTCAAGCCCGGCAACCAAAGAGCCATGGTCTGCCGGATCATAATCAGGCGGCTGCGGCTCTGCGCAATTTTCATGAAAGGAACTGACAACAGCAGCAGGATCATTTTCCATCCCGGCAATCATCCCCCGGACCAACCTTGCAGGAAAAGAGTCGGTAAACGATAAAAACGGAGCTATCAAGAGAACCTTGTCATATAATTCGAATAAATGGCAACAATCCTTCAAAAGCATGTGCGCCCCGGTGGACCAGCCCACCAGAATATCGCCTCCATCCTTAACCAGATCAGGTAGCTCCCTTGGTTCAAATCCGGTGAAAGGCACTAAAAAACGCGCAGACTTCGCCAATGCGGGATATTGTTGCGCAGAGGTAGCCCATCCGCCCACAAAAACTATGTTCATTATTCCAGTTCCGCCTTCAGCCCGGCAAAAGCGGCCTTTATTTTTTGCAGATCAATTTCAGTCAGATCAGCACGCAGGGAAAGACGCAAACGGGCCGTCCCTTCCGGCACGGTGGGTGGCCTGATGGCGGCCGTATAAAGTCCCTTTGCAATCAACTTATCGCGTGCGGCAAGAGCTCTTTCATTATCACCCAGAATCACCGGGATAATCTGACTTTCAGACTGCCCACAATCAAATCCACACGATTCAAGATAAACCTTTAGCTCACGACTCATGCGCAGCAATTTCTCTCCCCGTGACGGATCAGCAACAACGAGCCGCAGAGCGGCGAGATTCGCACCGATAACCGCCGGAGGCAAGGCTGTGCTAAAAACAAAGGAACGCCCTTTGTTTCGCAGGTAAGAGATAAGTTCCTTACGCCCGGAAACAGCCCCTCCGAGGGAACCGAAACCTTTGGAAAAGGCTCCCATGTGCAAATCAATTCGCTTGGCAAGCCCTCGTTCGTGGGCAACGCCCTTCCCTGCCCCAAAAACACCTTCAGCGTGGGCCTCATCCACCACAAGCATGGTATCGTAAAAATCGCAAAGATCGACAATTTCTTCCAAATATGCCAGATCGCCATCCATGCTGAAAATAGTATCTGTAATCAAAATTTTTTCTTCAACATCCTTAGCAGCTTCCATCCTTTTGGTGAGATGGTCTATGTCATTGTGGCGATAACGCACCTGACGCGCCCCGGACATCCTAATACCATCCAATATACTGGCATGGTTAAGCTTATCGGAAAAAACAATTGTGCGGCGAGTGGCAAAGCTGTCCATGATGGCAAGATTAGCTGCATAGCCGGAAGTAAAAAGCATGGACTCTTCCTGCTCCTTGAAAGCAGCAAGTTCCCGTTCCAACTCATCGTAAAGACGGAAATTACCGGTTACAAGCCGCGAAGCAGCCGAACCGCAACCATATTGCTCCACAGCCTTGATTGCAGAACGCGCAAGAAGTTCGTCATTAGCAAGTCCGAGATAGTCATTGGAAGCAAGGTTGAGCAGCTTCCTGTCCTTGAAAACAAGTTCCTTCTCTGCCCCGCAATCAACATCGGGAACACTTCTAAGCAGGGAACTACTTTCAAGTTCAGCCAATTCACCCTCAATACGGCGATAAAAACTCTTTGGGGTCATAGAAATAAAATCCGGCAGTCAAAAATAAACGGGAATTTCCAAATGGTGAACGGAAAAAATAAAGCCCATGGGCCAGAATAGCAACCATGTTTTTCAGCTAAAATAATTTTATGCCTCACAGCCCGTGTTTATTGGCCTTATTTCCATACACAGACTCCGAAAAATCAACATACTTCGTTGACAGCAACAGGATTAAGTCTATAACCAATTCACATAATCATAAATGCAACCCGGAGAAAGCAAATGAGATTAAAGAAAATTGCCAGCTACGCTATTTTACTAAGCATAAGCTTCATTATATGTGCCTGCAACACCAAAAACACCACCCCTTTGCCGGATGCACCCGACTACGCCCAAGATAAATCCTGGTCCATTAAAGATAATAATATTACTCATAAAATCGATGTTTTTTTCGTACATCCCACAACTTACGGACCTCCGGCAAACGGACATTTCATAGCCGATCTGAACGATCAGGAACTCAATGAAGTCACTGACCGGGATACCGTGCAGTGGATCACTGCCGCTTTTGCTGATTCGTGTAATGTTTTTGCTCCCCGATACCGGCAGATGAATATCGAAGTATTACAAATGGAAGATCAGCGGTTGCAGACTTATCTAAAAACTCCGGTTTCAGATATTGAAGCAGCCTTCAAATATTACCTCAACAACCTAAACAATGGTCGGCCCTTTATTCTGGCCAGCCACAGTCAGGGTTCAAAAGTTCTGCTGACTCTGCTGCGCAAAAATCCGAAACTGCTGGACAGGAACAAACTGGTTGCAGCCTACATGCCCGGCTGGACATTTACAGATAAGGACCTCAGCGACCTTAAATTCAAACTGAGCGAAAAACCGGACCAGACCGGATGCCTGATCACTTGGAACACCATCGGTCCCGGCGGAATATCTCCCACAATCCAAGAAGGCGCGCGCTGCGTTAATCCGCTCTCATGGAATACCGAGACAAAAGAATTTCCGGCATCCATGAACATAAAAGCTAAAATTTTCATCAATCCCAGTAAAAATCTCCTTATCAAAAACTTCACTGCCGCCCGTATCAATGAAAATGGCGCACTGGAAGTCCCCACTCCTAAACCGGAAATATTGGAACAACTAAACATGTCTCTAGGTAAGGAAGTCTACCACCGCTATGATTATGACTTCTTTTTCTACAACGTGCAGAAAAACGTAAAACAACGCTGCGATGCTTATCTGAATAAACACAAATAACAAAATCGGGGTTGGCGATAATTATCACCAACCCCTTTCTCATTTACAATTATTGCAAAATATCACTGACCACGTTCCTGCCCAGCACGGACTCGAAAACATGCTTATAATCATCAGGCGTGGCCCCACCATCCCTGCAAACCCGAGCAAATGCAGCACGGGTCTCGGCACTCATCTGGCTGATATCAAAATCCTCATGGCTCCGCTTTGCCGGAACTTCACGATGAATGGAAACTCCGGGTTGCTCTTCAACTTTATGTATCATTTCACCCATTACAGTTTCTCCTTAATATAAATCTTACCACTCTTAAAAGTTACACCTGCACCGCTCACCGCCATAGCAAGCCGCTTAAGTGCCGGATTATCCTCAAGCGCAATCTCAGCCCCGGTGATTTTGAGGTCGTCACCAGCAATTGTACATGTGTAGCTAGCCGGAGTCAGAATACAACGGTCCGGGATGGATACCACAGTGCCTGCTGTGGGGGCGGTCGCAAGTGGGGTTTTCAGGGTGAGTGTGGCTTCAATTATAGAAGATGAGCCTGACCAGCGCAGATACTCAACACTCCATCCGCAGGCACTGCACAGCGTGTCAGCAGCTGCCAGTATACGTAGGTAGCTGACTGGTACAGGTGCAGATAACTGGTAATAAACAACATCTAGACTATATGTGAGGTTTATTGTTTCAACATCTGTCCAAGTTACACCATCCTCACTTTTCTGTAATCTCACCGATCCCATCTGATTTGAGCCACTGCTTGCGTTATTACCACCTTGTCTCAGGTGAAAACCTGTTATTTTAGTAGGCTCAGCAAATGCACTACCGTAATACCCTGTGTTTACGACACTGGGACCAGTATCATTTAAACCGACAAGGAGAGTGGTGTCTAAAGGAAGGGCAAAAGGATTTATGTTCTCGTAGCCTGGCGTGATAGTACTATGGATGAATGTACCCTGATCTGAAAGAACTTCAGGATCACCTTCGACAGTGATCTCACTCACCGACGCAACCTCAACCAGCTGATCGCCTACCATCAAGGTCTTGTGCAGGCCAGTAAACCTGTTCAAGAGAGACTTAGCTCCCACAGTTTTCACCTGTGTGGTCGTGGACGCTGTAACAGTTGTTAACCATCTAGCCGCAGGTATTACTAAACGACCATCACCACCGGGGGCAGATGTACAGAGCAGTCGCGCATAAGATGTGCTTAATGGAGTCGTCAGTTCTAAGGTGTACGGCGTCAAAGATGCCAATCCAGTAAAGGCTTCAACGTTTGTCCATTCAATGCCATCAACACTAGTCTGCAACATGTATGAGGCAGAATTAAAAACACTGTTAGAATAAGGAGTTATGCGAATTTTATTAATCCTTACTTGCTCGGCAAAGCCGGAACCAAAATACGCAGTGTTAAGTGCGGGAATGGTCGAATAGAAAGAAATCAGTCCACCATTGTCTTCTTCTGCAACAAACGGATCATGGTTGTAGGGATCACTATAAGCGGATAAGATGGATGTGCTCACAGAAATTTCCTGATCACCCGCAGAAGCTAAAGTGAGCTTCTCTTCTGGTCCCAGATCTTCGCCCGCTGCACCTGCACCGACTTTTAAAGCCAAATCGCTAGCCTTACTTGCAGCAGTAGGTACTCCGGGTAGAGGACTAGCAAGGGTTGCAACATAGCTTGCAAATACTCCAGTTGTTTCATCCGAATCAAGTTTGACGTAAATAAAAGTGGCCAGTTTAGCTAAATTCCCTGTAAGTGCTGCTCCACATCCAGTAAAAATTGGATTAGAATTTGTACCACTAGCAAGCTTTAAATAGTTAGCAGCGGAAACCGTCTCAACTTTAATCAGTACCTCATACACCGTACCGACAGTAAGGGTGTGATCATTCAGATTTATAACAACGTCGCCTACAGAGTTAACCGTAACAGGTGTAGTGTAGCCAGCAATAGCACTACTCGGATAAAGCCAGTTATCAGGTTCTGGTCCAGCATAAATCGAGTAAAGAGCAGCACTGACAGTCGCACCAGAACCTATAACTTCTGCAACTTTGAATGTTACTGTTTCGTATTTTGTTTTCTGGGCAGTAAATTCAACCCCAATAATCTTGTTACTATCAACATTCCCGAAATTCTGTACGTTTCCAGAGGTATCTTTAACAGAACTGCTGATAACTCCATCACCCTGATTCGTTTTAATCTGACCAGTGTACTCCTCGTTAAGCTTAAGCTCCGTAGTAGTAGAGCCTGTACCTAATGCAAGAGGAGTCCAAAGAGGGTTTTTGAAAGCCTTGGTCGGCACTCCGGGCAAAGGCTGGGCGAGGGTTGCGGTATATTCAACGTCAATCGTAATTCTACATGCAATCGATAAATCAGAATAAACTCGATTGGCTGCGTATGCAGGATAAGCAGTCGTAGGCGATGTATGGTGAACGACAGTGTCACCCGCAGTGTCTACATCAAAACCGATCCAATAAGTAATTCCGGCAATTAAGCTGTTAGTAGGGAAAGGCAAGACGACGGCAGTCCCTGCAACAATATCGACCAACGACCCGTCTCCGGTTACAGCAGCTCCCGGTACTCCGTTGTTGTCTGCCCATATCTTTGCAAAACCTTTCGCTCCTGCAACAATACTACCCTCAAGAAACAGCGGGGTGATGTCTTTCAAAGATGTATCCACAGACGGCGTGAACTTAATAGCCATGAAGTCCGAATTACTAAATGACAGGCCACCTGAAGCAAGAGCAGTCATGTCAACGAGTTCTTGAGACAGTTCTTGGGCAGGATCAATACCGACAATTTCCCCCTCCCCCTGATCCGTTATAACCGGGCCAGTGTAATTCTCATCCAGCTTAAGCACACTTTCAGTTGTACCGGACAATAGACTCAACTTACCGCCAGTCGGCACAATCTCAGGCTTGGCAGATACGATTTGGCTGGCATTTTCGGCGGCAACAGAATGCGCCGGAGCATGGACCCCGTCGGCATTAACGGTTGCGCCGGGATACCCTGCGCTAGAATCAGCAAAAGCCATGGTCGGACCATCTTGCACTGGAATATGTTTAACCAGAAGCTGATGAGATGCTGCGTCAGAATAAAGCTCCCCTCTCCGTCTCCTGACCACTTCAATACTTTTAGAAACATCCGCACCTGTAGTTTCAAGCGTCCAACGGATAGTATTGCCGGAAATTGAGGCCGTACCGAATCCTAAAGTATTTATCTCATATGAGGTCAACCCGTCTTCCGAATAATCAGATATAACTATAGAAACAGTCGTTCCTTCCGGGGCCTCAGCCGGAGCAGTAAGCACAGGAGCAGGGCTGCGCAGGGGACTTAAGTCGCCTACAGCAATTTGTATTGCAGAATCCCTTGCATCCTCGGCTGCAGTCTGGGCTGCTTCAGCTTTATCCCGAGCAGCTTCCGAACCAACCCTTGCGGCCTTTGCATCTGCAAGCAAATCACGGGAATTTCCCTCAGCTTCAATCGCCCCGCTGCGGGCAAAAACAGCATCATCCCTTGCAGTTGTGATAGTCTGCACCATTTCTTTAGGTGAAAGACGCTCTTCGCCCGGAGTTGAAATATCGTATTTAAGCGCCCTATCCAACTGCTCCTGCAACTGCTGGTCACGCATTACTCCGCGGTCAAAAGCTTCATTCAAAAGTTGTGCGGAAAAAGGGTCATTATCCACCAGTTCCAATTCCTGCGTATAAGGAATTTCCCGGTAAAGAGTAATACTTTTTCCTGCCGGAAGAGGCTCACCGGAAACAGGATATTGCACCCGCCCCCCTGAATCAGCACCGAGGCCGGAAACGATTTTGAAATCGCTCCCCGCAATAAGCCGCTCCTCCCTGCCTTCACTGTCACACACAACAGCGCAGAGATCCTCGGCCGTGAAGATACGAAAATTAAAATCAAAAAAGACCTGAACACCATCCCCCGCAAAAGTGATGTTGTTACTGCTTGAAACCACGGTCATAAATTTCTCCTGTTAATTGTTACTAACCCATTAAATTACCTGCCTGATATTTATAGTTTAAAAACAAAGGCGGACCTGAGTAACCCAACTCAGGTCCGCCCTGCCAAGAATTCCGTTAAGGTAAATTATCCGCCCATCTTTGAACTCAGCAGACTTCCAGCCATACTCATCCCCTGATTCATAAGCCCGCTATTTATTGCGGAATTATCCGTATTGGTTTCCTCCTGCGTCTGGTTATAGTTCAACACAGACTTACTATGCGCCGACCAGACTGACAGATCACCCCGCTCGATCATCCTGTTGGAACTAACCTCAGCCTGATATTTTACGATTTCAGCATCATAAGCGGCCTGCTTGATAGTGTCTTCACGCACATCCACAACGGAACCGGAATCCAGACGCACCCCCTTATGCCCGGAAATAGAATGGTTGCGGCGGTACAATTCACGACGCAAGGTTGCTAATTTAATTTCAGCATCCTGCTTGATAAGCTCCGCTTCTTTGTAATTAACCCGACGATTATAAACGCCCTGCTGCATGAGATGATAGTTATTCATCTCGGTCATCTGGGAATTGTATTCCACTTCACCACGGGCCTGACTGCTGCCAAGCACAGACTGCCCGAACTGAGACATCATACCCATATAGCTGTTTCCGCCAATTCCGCCGCCAAGCAGACTGCCCCCTGTTGATGAAGTTGCTCCGGACGAAGCCCCACTTGTACCGGAACTACTCATCAGACTGGAAAAGACTCCAGTCCCCTGTCCAGTTAAGCTGCTGATACCGCCTCCTGAAACTCCGCCGAAACTGCCCATCAGACTTGAAAGTCCGCCCCCTGAACCTCCGCCCATGGCCCCAAAGCCACCACCTACTGCCCCGCCAAGAGCATCCATACCAAGACTACCGCTCGTTATTTTCTGCCCGGAAATCCCCTTTGACGCCGCGCCGATAACGGTACTGCTTACTGCACTATAAAACATTGTGGCTATCCCTGTTGCCATCTTAACTCACCTCCATCTTTATATTTCCAGCCCGACGCAGGGCACGATAATAATCGTCCCTGCCCAAGCGAACTTTAACTTTTTCAAATTCAAAACCGCACCACTTATGCCAGAGCACGCTTTTACTATTTCGCGCACAAACCCATGTATCCAGCAGCGGAAAAGTGCGCTGCAACATGTCAAGCATCCTTCTGGAAGACCTTGCAAAAGGTAACGGTCTTTCATCCACCGCCCGAATCCCCACAACCCACGGAGTGCCGACTCCGGCAGCAAGGGGAATAACCCCAAAAATCCCCTGAACAGAACCATCCAGATACAATCCGTAAACTAATCTGGAATATTCCACATCGCCCATAATGATCTCACGCACGGACTCTCCAGGATGCAATCCTTCCAAATCGCAACGGTCACTTTCACGGATATTTGCGGCGACAAAGTCAAGATCCTCCAACGCAGGAATCCCCAGCTTTAAGGCTGACCCATTTTTTAACCGACTCATGAATACACCGATACTTCCGGTATCAATGCCAAAACGGAGAGCGGCAAAGGCTGGTCCTGCCGAATATAGATCTGTCCGTCACGATCATAGCCCCGGTTGAATTTGACCTCATAATCCCCGGTATAAAGTGCCGGGGCGCCACCTACTTTATCTGCCGAGGTACGGAATGGAGCACGCTCAAGATGTTCGCCATCATAGCCGACCTGCAAACCAAGAGATTGAAATAACCGCACAATCACATGTGATATGCGCTTCTTTTTGCCTTGCGCAGTTCCGCCGGACATGGCTCCGCCCTCAATACGCAGGGTCTTCATATTTGAAACATAAGTAAGTCCGGCATGGACCACTTTTGCAGGAGCAGTCAGAGTAATGGAGCCATCCTTAACCACTACATCAGGGCGCACAGCCCCGTCAGCCAACACAGAGACGGTCTTACCTTCCAGATGTTCCAGTCCGGTAAAGACTGTATCCTCCACGCCCTGATCGTAAGTCAGACCCGAATCTACAAAAAAAGCATCCACCGAACCTTCGCCGACGAACTGTTTCTCCATGCGCTCGACATATTTCCGGGAAATACCGTCAACCTCCCGCTCTACTGCCACCCAGACTTCCTCCTGAGTCGGGCCGGGAATGGTACACACAGAGCGAAATTTACCGTCTGTTAAATGACGATGAAAACCCACCACCTCATGCTCGCGTTGATAGGTAAGACCGACCATGACCCCATCATCACGGATCATCCAGATGACGGAATCCGGGGATTGCTGGTAAGCCCATTCAGTGATGGAATTAGAGCGGGTCAGATGCTCGGCGAGAATAGTCAAATCCGGGGCCACGTATCCATCGGATTCAAAAGAATAGGAAAGTTCACGAATGGTTCGTCCTTCGCGTTGCAAGAAGATCATCAACCCGCCCACAATAACCGGAGGAATTGCAGCAGAACCATGGGTTGTCTCACGGCGGACCATAACCGAATTGGGGGTGACAGCATCAGCACTGCTGCCACCGGAAAGCCACCATTCCCCGCCGGAAGTGCCCATGATCAACTTCTTGGAACTGACCATCCAGCGGATTGCGTTCACCTGATCAGCAGAAAGAGTGTAGGTGCAGGCATCATCATCCACAACTGGGGAAGAAACCCCGAAATTTTCATATGATCCGGCTTTACTCATCCAAATGGTCTGGGGATTGGCCGGGCTTGCAGCAAAACAGAGCCGTTCCTCAAAAAAAGTTACGCAGGAAGGAAAACCCTTTTCGCTGTTCCATTCAGCAGGAGGCGAACTGAACGAAACCAATTCCATTTTCCAATCCACATGGGATGTTCGCGACAACTTGTAGGGCTGCACTTCCGGGTGGACCAGATACATCACATCTGCGGACTGAGTAAAACGAATCCTCGACAGGTCATTTTCCTTATAGGGAATTTCAATTTCCACTGGATCGCCAGACTCATCTACAACGATTCCACCATTCTTAAATATCCTGACATTACGATCTGAGAACTCCAGAACGTAGGCTTGCTCAGTTGAGAATTCAAAAGGAATCAGACGGGTTGCAGGATTTGTTTCCCGAACCTGAACAGCTTCAACAGCCCCGGAAAATTCAGCATCGGCAATAATAGAAAGCTGCCCGCTTTCATCCGCCTTGGATCGAAAAGCATAACTCCCGTCAGCGGAAACAAATTCGCTCACACTCCCGCTTCCGGCACTGACGCATACCTCCCCGGACAAATACCCGGAGACTTTAAAACTGATCTCGTAAACACGGTCCTCCGCAAGCTTCAGGTCACGACTGAGTACTGATTTTCCTGCCTGACTACCGTCACAACTTGCTTTAGCCGCCCCGACAGCCCAACCAGATCCAAGAGTCCATTCTGTTGTAGAATTAAGACTTGCAGCGGGCAACCGATTGCGGCCCGTGACTTCACGGATGAAACGAAATCCGGTCCGACGCGAAGCTCCGCCGTGGGGATGCGTGAACATGTTTTCCAGCTCGGCCAGTCCGTTGGTATACTTGGCAAGATCAACCCTGCCGCCCAACCGGGGCGACAATTCCCCGGCACTGAAGTTGGTCATGATGAGAGATACAGACATACCTATGCCCTCCAAACCGGAGAATCCATGCCATGAATCCCCCTTGCTTCCAGCCACGGGTCATTGACGATGTTGTCCTCCCGGCCTTCAGCGGAATCCGCCAGCCGAGCAGATTGCATGGCATTGAGATACAGAGTCCACATTTCACGGGCCTTAGTGGTGGAACCGGTGATATCATCAGCCATCTCCGCTGCCAGACGGGCGGCAAAGGCCATGACAAATGATGGATCAAAAAGAACCGGATTGCTGACCTTTATGGTGTAGACAGCTGAAGCTCCGTCACGATCAGTTAAAACTTTATCGCCTTCGACCACGAATTCATCGGCCGGTGAATTAAGTTGTCTGAGATGCAGGCAATCTGAAGGGAGCTGGTATTGATGGGCAAATCCGAAAGCAGGATTATCCGCCAGCTTACCCAGCCTTGTGCGCGAGGCAGCAAAATTCCAAGGATGTTCACGCAGTACAGCGTCACGGACTTGATCGTAAAAAAGATTGCAGGTCACTGCTTCCTGTGAACTGTCGCTTAATGATTCAATGAGTCTCGCCCCAAGTTTCCTCAAAGCGAGATTACATATTTTAACCTCTGAAACCGCCATATTTTCTCCTGATATGTTTAAGGCATACGATTAATTTCGTTCCCCTTTTCATAGTCAGGATAAAATGAAGGGCGGACCTGAGTAACCTAACTCAGGTCCGCCCTTCAGACTGTTCTTTTTTAGAAGTTGATTTGTTTACAACAAATTTATTCGTACATAACCGGAAAGGATAAAGTTACACCCCCGACTTTAAAAAAGTCGGGGGTGTTTATCAGAGGATTAAACATGAATCTATAAAACAATGAAATCAAAAATAAACTTTACTTATTTTGTTTCCGCTTCCTTTTTCCTTCCACGAACAGCCTTCTTCTCAGCAGGCTTAGCCTTGCCGCCATCAACTGGTTCAAAATGTTCCGCAACATCAGCTCCGGCTGGATAATCAACACACATTCCAGCTTTGAAATGCTGCAATTTACCTTGCGGATTCCTCACGTAACAATCTTTCTTGCAAACGTACTTCACTTATCCACCAGCCTTAAATGTTGGTCTGATCGTCCATGATCAGATAGCCGCTGACTCTACCGGCAGTGGCATTGCTTCCGGTCACGGTAAAGGAAAGCCTCAGAAAGCCCTTATGGGTCACAGGCAGGGAAGGCAACGGAAAGCTATAGCCCTGTTTGAGATCAGCCACGGAAATGGAACCGGATTCAAAAAGAGTATCAAAAAGGGAAAAATCCTCCGCCTCGGATGCCTGCAAGCCTACACGCAGGCTGGTCAGGGATACGAAATCCTCGCCATCAACCATCACCTTAAGCTTAACATTACCGCCAGAACCGCAATCCTCGCCGACATTGATGACATTCTGGGAAACCGCGCTGGAAGTAACCGCCTGTTCTTCACAAAAACAAAGTTCTTTATCGAGATACATATTTTTCTCCTTTTAAATTAAGCAGTAATTGCAGCTTCGGTGTTAAGAATGGAATCCACACGACGGACCGGACAACCCCAGAAAGTGGTTACGGGCTTGCCTTCCCAGTTCTCGCTTTTGAGCATGACGTTGTTCTTGTCGGATGCTTCAATGTCGAGCAGGGTTTTCACGGTCTGGTTGCAGTAAATAGCTGTCCTGCCCATATTGGTGTTGGGGATCATGTTCAAGCCTTCGATCAATGCATGACGCAGGGAATTGGAACCGATATTCTTGGGATCAATGGACGCAATGCGCACCACATAACGCCAGTCACGGACAACAAGACCGGGAGTCCACTTATAGTGGGTGCGCAGCCCCTGATATTTACCGCCGCCGGCATCTTCGAGGGTAACTTCACCAAGGTCCTTATGGTTCAGACCGTTGGAGCTGCCTCTGGGAAAGGTAAAGTGCACGGTCTGATCAGACCAGCAAACAACCCAGATGGAAGTGCAGTTGTTTCCGGTGCCGCCGAAGTTAATGACGTTCTTGTGCTCAAGGGAATTGAAACGCGGAGCAAGGCCGAGGAATTTTTCAGGTTCCAGAGCGGTATCGCCGTAAACAAAAGTATCAGCGAATTCCTTATTCATAGCTTCAAGGAAAGCTCGTTCCTCAGAGGTACGGAAATTGGAGGAATGGCCGTTGAGATCGGAGAGGGCCTTGTCCATTTCAGCATAAGATTCAAGCATACCGCAGCTGTCATCGATCTGCTTGGTGCGGGATTTACTGGGCTTGATACCGTAGTTGAGTTTACGCCAACTGACGGTGGGAAGATCGGTGCGCACGGTGGTTCTGTGACCGGTGGGCAGGTTACCCTCAACCCATGCGGCATCGTCGAGAACTTCGTTGGTCTTAGTCAGTGCTTCAGTAATTTCAGCGACCTTGCCGTTAGGATCAAGACGACCGCCCCAGTCAGAAAGAGTAAGTGCGTTAAGTCCGAGAGTAGCCATAATTAATTCTCCTTGTAGAGATTCGGCCCTCTCGGAGCTCTTGATTTTTTATGACGCTTCAAGCGTTCAAGTCTTTTCGATGCGCTACGCGCTTTTTATATGAGATTTCGCCTCCGGCAGCTTAAACCCTTTTACAAAAGGGTTTAAGAATCCCAAAATCTTTTAATAAGCTTCGCATCATAAGTCACAAACCATCATAATTCTTTTAAATCGGCTGGTTGGGATACAGGATCTCCCCCATTGTTTTTTTGCGGGGAGTGTTCCTGTTGCTGTCCACGTAGGAATCTTCGCTAAGACGCCTACCGACATTGTAAAAGGTTTGGACCACTTCGGGATGACAGGAATAACCGGATTCCCTGATCATCTTTGCAAGGGCCGGGGAAGCAAAAGCCTGCAAGCCCTTATTAGCCACCCCCATATTCTTGCGATAATTATTGCCATGCCAGCCGGGAAGTGAACGGGTCTGCCGCTCCCAATCCCCTGTCTGAGTCTGATGATCCTGAAAACGGGCAGCTTCAAGGGTGTTATGAAAATCCACCAGTTTCTGAGCCATTTCCCCGCTGACCCCGTTTTCATGGGCAAACTGCCGGAACTGGCTGTCCACATGCGGATCGATCCCGTCCGGAAGACCGTAATTCAATTCATAAGCTTCCGGAGCATTGGGGACCGGGTTATCGGTAAGCTGCTCGGCCTCCTCAATGGTAGGCCCATCCTGCTCTTCGGAAGAATCTTCTTCCAGCAAAGAGTCTCCGCCAAGCACAGGTTCGGCCAACTCATCCTTCATCTTTGCCTGTGGGGAATAATGATCCGGCTGCGAATCATCACCCACCGGAAAATCCATCATTTTCTATCCTCCTCGTCTTTTCTCATTTGTTCAGCCCGTTCACGAATGATGGAAAGGTAAATATCCTCATCAGCGGTAATCACCGGGCCAAAAACATTTTCAATCACAAAATCATGAACAGCCACGTTACGGTAAATGTCGCTCTCTTTGGCAAACAGGGTCGCATTCACGCCCCCCTGCTCCAGCAAGAAAGTAAAAATACGTTTGCCGTGCGGGGTGTTGAATGTGGCCCGCACATCTGAAAAAAACAACTCGTTGATCCGGCGTTGTTCCTCGCGGACCTTTTCTTCCTCGCGCTGTTCATCCTCCAGAAAACCGGACTCGGTTGTCATTTAATCCTGCCTCCTTGATAAATATTAATAACAATTTTCTAGAGGAAACATGGCTTTCGAAACGTCCCGCTATATACGAATCAACGAATCATGCGGTCACTTCAGCAGCCTCATTCGCCCCCTTCAAAATACATAATATGTCTCAGGGCGGACCTGAGTCAGGTGACTCAGGTCCGCCCTGTGTTTATTTTTTAATAAAAATGAACTTTATTACGCTAAAATCCATCTTGTATCCTTTAAAGAAGATGTGGCATATGTCAGTGAGGCATTAAATTCATCCAAAGTGAGTGCACATGTTTATAGAAAATGAAATCAGCTTTGAGGCTATCGATGACCTGTTCAGCAATGCTGACAATGAAGGGCGCGATTATCTTTTTGAATATGAAGTATACAACCTGCTGGCTAACTCAGGAGCTGAAACACCTCCCGCGGCAAACTTACTGCCACGCGGAGCACGTTTTTCAGACGAAGAACTGACCTCCATTCCGGGCGAAAAGGCAGTGCTGAAAATAGTATCCCCGACTATCATCCACAAAACCGAAGTTGGCGGAGTACGCATCGTAAAAAAAGAACCATCCAAAATCCGGTCCGCCGTGCGCGGCATGATGTATGAGGTACCGGAGAACTACGCCGCATATATCGAACGCAACCCGGACCATGGCCCCGAAGAATACAAGGGGCTACACGGAGAGGCTCTTGTTAAGGCCATCAGCCGCGACCTCAAAGGAGTTTTGCAGGTCCAGTTCATGCCCCCGGACTCAAATTCCTTCGGCAACGAACTTATTGTGGGCTTGCGCCGGACCCGCGAATTCGGAACCATCATCAGTGCGGGACTCGGCGGAACCGATACCGAGCTTTACGCCGAACGATTCCGCAAAGGTCAGGCTATTGTTGCTGCTTCCGTGCAAATGGTGGACGGGCAATCTTTCTTTCAACTCTTCAAAAACACCATTTCATATAAAAAACTGGCCGGACTGACCCGCGGACAGCGACGCATTGTCACCGACGAACAGCTCATTGAGTGCTTTGATTCCTTTATTGAGATGGGTAAATATTTTTCTCCTTCCAATTCCAAAGCGGAATTCATCATTGAAGAACTGGAAATCAACCCCTTTGCCTTCACCGAATACCTGATGGTTCCGCTGGACGGTCTGTGCCGCTTCTCAAGACCGGACGAAATGCCGCTGGCCCGTCCGGTAAAAAAAATCCACAACCTGCTCCACCCAAAAAAAATCGGTATCATCGGGGTATCATCCACCCGCCGCAATTTCGGACGCATTATCCTCGATAATGTTCTGGCTGAAGGATACGCAAAGGAAGACGTAATCATCATCCGTGAAGGATGTGAGGAAGTAGACGGAGTACGCTGCGTTCCAAACCTCGATGCACTGGATCACCAACTGGACCTTTTCGTCGTTGCCATTGCCGCCCAGCATGTTCCTGATCTGGTGGACGAAGTGATTGAACTGGACTCAGCCAAAAGCGTTATGCTCATTCCCGGCGGCATGGGCGAAACCGAAGACAGCAAGGAACGGGCAGAGCAGGTCATCGCCAGCATCAATGCAAAACATGCTGAAGCTGACGGCGGGCCGGTTTTCATCGGGGCCAACTGCATGGGTGTGGTTTCCCGTCCCGGAGGTTACGACACATGGTTTATCCCGGACGAAAAACTGCCCAAAGACCGCAACGCTCCATACCAGCGGGCAGCCCTGATCAGCCAGAGCGGGGCTTTCATGGTCTTCCGCTCCAGCCAGTGCCCGGAACTGAATCCGGCCTACATGGTTTCCATGGGCAACCAGACCGACCTCACTCTTGGAGACATGGTCCATTACTTTAAAGACTCAGAAGAAGTGGACGTCATTGCGGTCTACGCCGAAGGATTCAACGACCTTGACGGGCTGGAATTCTGCCGGGCAGTGCGCCAAGCGGTGATGAACGGCAAAGAAGTGGTCTTTTACAAAGCAGGAAGAACCCCAGAAGGCAAGACTGCCACCAGCGGACATACCGCCTCGCTGGCCGGGGACTATATGGTTTGCGAAAGCTGCGTGCGGCAGGCCGGAGCAATCGTTGCCCGTACTTTTCAGGAATTTCAGGATCTGTTCATGCTGGCGGAAAAACTGAGCGGTAAAACCATCTGCGGAGACAGGCTTGCCGCTGTAAGCGGAGCCGGATTTGAAGCAGTAGGCATGGCCGACTCCATCCAGTCGGATGATTATGACATTGAACTGGCACGATTCAGTAAGAAATCAATCAAGGCCATTGATGAAATTCTGGAAGCCAGAAAACTGAAATCATTGGTTACCATCCAGAATCCGCTGGATCTTACTCCGGGCTCTAATGATATGGTACATGCTTCCATGGCTGAAATTATGGTCAAAGACCCGGCTGTGGACTCAATTGTCATCGGGCTTGACCCGCTCTCCCCGTCCATGCACACATTGGCCGAACCGACAATTCCCGCCTTTTCCATGGAAGACGAAAATGCCCTTGGCAAACTGCTCATTAAAATTGTTCAAAAGAGCGACAAACCAGTGCTGGCAGTTGTTGACGGCGGCAGGTTGTATGATCCCCTGCGAGACATGTTACTGGCAAACGGAGTCCCGGTCTTCCCGGTCTGCGACCGCGCTGTAGCCGCCATAGCCCTATACTCCAAAGCTCGCATGCGCGCCGAGGTGATCCGGCTGGCCCATGGCTGTGATTAAATTAGCACCATAAAAGTACAGGCCGTGATTCACAATGAACCACGGCCTGTACTTTTTGAGGAGGAAGAATGCTAAACAGTAAATATCTATAAAATTTATTCTTAGTATCTATCGTTACTACGGCTGGCTAGTTTCTCTGCTCTGTCGGATTTCTCAACAACAACGTAAGCCCTTTCCGCGTTCTGGAAAAAAACATTTTCAACGAATCTTGCTATTCCACAAAGCCAGCACATAAACATAAAATCTCTCCAACAACTTAAAAGTACATTCAAAAAACTATTTTCAAATTTCTTTTGGAACACTTATTTTCAGTGTACGCAGAAAAGACTCTTCGTCAATGAGATTCAATTAATTCTTTTTTTCACATTTTATATCGACATTCATTAAACACTCACAAACTACTGAAACAAAGAATTAAATACAGCTGAATACTCATTCAAAGGACCTTAAAAAAGCCACTTTGCAAAACAAAGTGGCCGCCTTGAATTCTCATGAGAACCCCACTAAATCTAATCAACAGTACGTTCTTATGTCCGTTTCTCATTTCTTCGCTCAATCATTCCGGTACTAAAAGGAATAACTAAAAAGGCAACAAGGAAAAGAATCACGCCCTTCCACCCTGCATATTCATATGCGAATCCAGCTCCGGTAATCCCCAGCCACCCACCTGTGTAGTAAAACAGAACATAAAGGGCATTGGCTTTGCCATGGCTGCAAGTCAATTTACGATTCAGGAGGACAACAGCCACAGTGTGGATAGTAAAAAATCCGGCGCACACTCCCATCAATCCGACGATTACAGCTGTGACTGACGGTAACAAAAGCATTAAAAGCGATAGCCCCAAAAGAATGGAGCCGAAAGTCAGCATCGCCCCTCCCCCGAAACGACTGCTGAACCTTCCGGCAAGCGGACCCAAAAATATACCTAGTATATAAACCAGATAAACAAGTGTAATTGTCTCAGTAGTAAAATCAAACGGGGGGTGTGAAAGCCTGTACGGCAGGTAATTAAAAACCGGGGAAAAAATCAGCAAACTTCCTGCACCACAACCATAGAGAAGAAGAAGTTCCTTGCGTTTCAGCAGTGAAGCATATGTTTCTTTTCCGTTATTCGTGCGCGAGGCAGCAATCTCTTTTTTGCCAGTGGCAGGCAAAATAAGGACTGCCAGAACAGTTGTGATCAGAATAAATATTGAGGCTGTGGTAAACGCATACCTCCAATGAAGAGGCGGATGAATCCATCCTCCGAGCAACCTTCCGCCCAGTCCGCCCAGTATAGTGGCGGAAACATATGATCCCATAACTACACTGAGCCGCTGCGCCGGAAGAGTGCGAGCCAGCCATGCGGCAAGGCTTGTGGTCAAAGCCGGGATGAAAAGTCCCTGCAACAATCTTGCGCTGACAAGAACTGTATAGTTATGAGTCAATGCACAAACGAATCCACCAGCCGCTACGAAAACACCACCGGCAACGATTATGGGTTTAATCGAATATCTATCCGACAAATAGCCAAAGAACAGGTTTGAAAGCACAATCCCCAGAATTACGAATGAAACTGAAAATGAAGCCTGCACAGGACTGATCTGGAATTCAGACTGAAGAATAGGCAGGACTGGTTGCGGAAGATATATATTGGTAAAAGATGCCGAGACCAGAGCAAAAACCGCGAGCTGTATTTTGACGATATTATTCATCAGCATTTCCTTCCAGGCCGGACAGACACAGTCATTAACAAAGCACATTAATTACATTACTTATCATTGCTCCGAAAACTAATTTTTATCAAGCAAACAAAAACCCCGCTCCGTGAACAGAGCGGGGGTTTTGAATTCAATATGAATTAATTTTTAATTAAATTAGTTCAAATCAAATGCATCTTTTTTAAAAAGCAGTAAAAGTCTTCATTTCACCATCACCAACCGGAAACCAGTAGTTTTAGTTTTGTCTATCATTCCCATCGAATAACGATCAGAACACAAATTCCAAGGATGATGCTTCCAGGTCCCGCCCCGCACAACACGCGAATAGCGCTGCCCTTTTATCACTGGATTACTACGAGGATGCTTCTCGTATGCCTTCTCGTCATAACAATCCAGACACCACTCGCTGACATTCCCAAGCATATCATGCAGCCCGAACTTATTAGGCTTGAATTTTCCTACCATAGAGCTGACTTCATAACCATCATTGCAAGGAAACGATCCCCATGATGGCCTGCTTGCAGTAAAACTTTTGTCGGACAGATTTTCATACAGGCAGGCACTGGAATCGGAATTTCCCCAATAATATCTGGAGGCAGCCCCCGCTCTGGCTGCGTATTCCCACTGGGCCTCAGTAGGCAAAAAAAATGTACCCTGCCCCTTTGCTGACAGCCACTTCGCAAATTCAACAGCATCTTTCCAAGTAACACGTACTACAGGCTGGGTATCACTATTCAATTGAAGACCGTCATAACGTTTGCTGTTATGATTAGCCTTAAACCTCCGATACTGCGCATTGGTGATTTCATATTTCCCCATCCAGAAACCATCCACGCAGACCTCATGAACAGGCTTCTCATCACTTTCTCCATCACTGCTGCCCATCATAAAACACCCACCCGGCACCCAGACAAACTGCATGCCTGTAGTCGGCTCGGTCCAGAGCTGCCCTGCTTTGGGAGTCTTGCCGGATTTGGAAGTCTTGGAAACTGCCGGAGACGGGACAGGCTTTTTCTTCTGCGTCTGCTGACGAAACTCAAGCCCGATAAATTCGTCGGGGTCCACGGCATGGGCGGGGACAGCCAAAGCAATCAACAGGATCAGAGTAAATAATCGATATAGCATGGTCGCACCTTTTAAAACTGGTTGTTTTCAGGGCTTACGGATCAGGCGAAATCCATAGTTATTTTTTCTACTATCAGCATCAGAGTTTGAACGGCTGGCGGACCTGAGCCACGCTGGCATATTCATCCAACTGCCGCCGCGTAAAACAGGCTTACGCAATTTACCCTTAACTACGGGATTCTTTCTTGTGTGTTTGGTATAAGCATCTATCTCGAAAAAATCCTCACACCATTCTTCAACATTACCGTGCATATCATAGAGTCCAAAGGCATTGGCTGTAAAAGCCCCGACCAAAGTCGACACCTTTCTATAAACTCCCTTATGTCCGTTTCCATATACGTAATTTGCGTTATAGTTGGCTTGGTCAGAACTAATGGTTTCGCCAAAATAATATGGTGTTGACGTCCTCGCCCGACAGGCATATTCCCACTCAGCCTCAGTGGGTAATTTGAAATCCCCATATCCTTGAGAACTCAACCAATCGGCAAAACTCCGGGCCTCGTGCCACGAGACAAAGACCACGGGCTGACGATCTTGATTCAGGCTTTTTCCTTTATAATCTTTACTATTATGACCTGCACGAAACTTGCGATATTGACCGTTTGTCACCTCGTACCGCCCCATCCAGAACCCATCAACACAGACCTCGTGCACAGGAAGCTCAACCGCACGCCCCTTACTACTGCCCATCATAAAACATCCGCCCGGAATCCAGACGAATTCCATACCTGTGCTCGGTTCGGTCCAGACCTGACCTGCTTTGGGAATCTTGCCGGACTTGAAAGGCTTGGAAATAGCCGGAGAAGGAGCAAACTTTTTCTTCTGTGTCTGCTCCCGAAACTCAAGCCCGATGAACTCGTCGGGGTTTACGGCATGGGCGGGGATAGCCAGAGTCAGCAGGAGGATGAAAATAGAAAAGATACGCAGCATATGACCTCACCTTGCAGAATTTAAATCCGGGCTTGCTGTTAACCTGCGCCAATAAATTCATGAACCTATAAATTATTCTATCCTCACCAAACGAAAACCAACATTGTTGGTTTTTAAAGAAGGATAACTACCGCCACGACTGGCAGATCTGGAATTCTCGGGTCGGCCATACCAACTACCCCCACGGTAGACCCGCTCATAACCATCGGCCGAATAAACAGGATTCTTACGGGGAAGAGTCGAATAAGCCTTCTGGTTGTACCAATCCTCAACCCATTCCCAGACATTGCCATGCATATCGTAGAGACCGAAATCGTTGGGGACCAAAGAACCTACGGAAAGAGACATCTTCCTGATAACCCCTTGCCGTCCACGACCATAAATATGGTAACCATGATAGTTGACCAGATCAGTACTGATAGTCTCACCAAAAAAGAAAGGAGTATTTGTCCCGGCACGGCAGGCATATTCCCATTCAGCTTCTGTAGGCAGACGAAACCTGCCATTGCCTTTACCCGACAACCATTTGGCAAAAGCTGTGGCATCGTTCCATGAAACATAAACTGCGGGCTGAGTATCTCCATCCAAGGATTTGCCCTTATTCTCTTTGCTGTCATGGTCAGGCATATAGTTTCTGAACTGCGCATTGGTCACCTCAAACATCCCCATCCAGAAACCATCTACACAGACCTCATGGACCGGGCCTTCATCCCTGTCGTCCCTGCCTTTTTCAGAAAGAGGTGCGCCCATCTTGAAACACCCGGACGGAACCCGGACAAACTTCATACCTGTGGTCGGTTCAGTCCAAGTTTTAATCCCCTTGGGAATCGGGTGTGAAGTTACTAATTTTGCTGAGCCGAGATCAACCTTCCCCTTCAGCACCAGACGAAAACCGACACCGGCGTATTTGTTGGATGGATCTTCCCAATTGCGATCTGCTGTCCGCACCCTTCCAAAACCGTCATGCCAGCTACCTCCACGATGGACACGACTCTTGCCTTCAACCTTATTAACAGGATTCTTATGATCGTGTTTTGAATATGCTTCCTTATCATACCAATCTTCACACCACTCAGAGAGATTGCCCAGCATATCATGCAAACCGAACCTGTTAGGCTCATAGCTGCCCACCGGAGCAGTCGCGGCATACCCGTCATCACAAGAATAAGTAGCATCAGAGGGCTTAAAGACCCTGCGTGCAGTGGAGTCACTTACATTCGCATAGCGACAGATATGAGCATCGGAATACCCCCAAAAATACCTATCGGTTGACCCGGCACGACAGGCATATTCCCATTCCGCCTCAGTAGGCAGGCGATACTGAACATTACCCTTCTTTGATAACCATTTAGCAAAAGCTGTGGCATCATCCCATGAAACTTTAGCTGGCTGAGTGAACCCGTTAAATGATTGCCCTTCATATTCATAGCTTTTGTGAGAACTTTTGAGTTTTCTGAACTGTCCGTTGGTCACCTCAAATTTACCCATCCAGAATCCATCAACACAAACCTCATGGTCCGGCCCTTCATCGTCATTGCGCCTAGATGAAAAAGATTCCCCCATCTTGAAACACCCGCCCGGAACCCAGACGAATTCCATACCTGTAATCGGTTCAGTCCAAGTATCTCCAGCTCTGTATGTTTGTGCGGGTACTTTTCGAATAGTTGTTTGCTTGGATGTCTCTTGGGTAATTTTGGGTTTGGAAGCTTCCGGAGCAGGCGCAGGCTTTTTCTTCTGCCCCTGCTGCCGGAACTGAAGATCAATGAACTTGTCTGGTTCCACCGCATATGCCGGGACGGTCATACAGAACATTAATATGAACAACATGACGCGCAACATACTTACTTCACCTTGCAAAGCTTATGTTTGGACTTGGTGGTAATTTGCGGATTCTGGTCCAGATCAAGAGCATTCAACTTTGATCTGGCATAACTAAACGCTTCCTGAGTATCGACCCAGCCGTTACCGTCTGCATCGCCTTCACCCAGCATGGCCTTGATGAAAAAGTAACTGAACGCCCCCTGCCTGCCGGAGGAATACTCTTCAGCCGGACGGTCCGATGACGAAGCGGTGATGACCTGTTTCTTAGCGGAAAAGAAGGATTTTTTTACCTTGGGTACAATCAATTTCAACCCGGTTGCGGACTTCGTACCGGAAAAACAAGCATCCACGATCATGATAATATTATTATTTCTAATTCGTCCGAACTGCCGATCCAACTCCTTCATGGAAATGGCTGTACGACCACTGATCCCTGAAAGAATCGCTTCACTGGGAACCAGCAGTCCGTCTGCAAAGTTTTTATTGTCAGCACTCAGGACGGGTGAACCATGACCTGAAAAATAAAAGACAATCTTTGCACCGGGATTAAGCCGAGCTTTCTTATCCAGCCAATTCAGGGCATTTATGATATTGCCGTAGGTAGCTTCACGGTTGAGCAACAATTTCACATGCCCACTGTCGTTCTTGAATCCGGCCCGGCGGGTCAGCAGGTTGTACATCTGTCGGGCATCGTTATCCGCATAACGCGGCCCCTTGATATTCCGGTAATTGCGGATACCTACTATCACCGCATAGGCCTTATCAGTCGTCTTCATGGACTGTTTTGCCCCGCGAATATCCAAAACCTCGTTCTGCTCTGAAAAAGTGGCAGTCCCTACTGTAGGCACTCCCGCCACCTGATCCGGGAGCGGCTCGGGCAGGGGGATCATGGAATCATCACCAAGTGCCGCAGCCATCTTGGCAACTTCCTCGCTGAAAAGTGGTATTTTAGCAAATTCATGCGATAATTCAGCCATTCCTTGCAGGGCTTGCTCTTTATCGCCGCGACGGAACAACTGCCACTGCTGTTCAGCCAGATACCCGGCAGCCTTCTTATCTTCACCCGGCAGCAGCCCCTTGCGTGCGGAGACATACTTCAATGCTTCGCGATACTTCCCCTTGCGGTAAAGACATTCCACCCTTAGGCGAGATGAATTTTTATCCTTGCCCCCAGCCTTGAGAGCCCATTTCTCAGCAAGATCATAACGACCAAGCTTAAAGGCCAGCCAGCCCACCGTGGCGGCGTCCTTTGCGGAACCGGACTCTTCCGCCAACGCTGCAAGAATCTCATAAGCCTTATCCGGACGTTTGTACCTGTAATACATCACCCCGAGATTGTAGCTGATCTCCTTGTCTTTCGGACACATCTTCGAGGCCCGGATCATGGAAGAGAGGCCTTTTTTCTTATCGCTCTTGAAAGTCTTGACCGCCACATCGGCCAATGTCCTCGCGCCAAGACAAAGGTCTTTTGCCACCCCATCTCCAGCCATGACCAGCAATAATAAAGAAAAAAATATAACCTTCCTCATATGCATCCTTCCTGATAGCTTTTGCTCCGTAAAAACAGACTCCTGACAATATAATACATAATTATAAGAGAATGGACACGCGATTTATCCCAAAAAACTGCCCACAACAAAAACCCCGCTCCAAAAATCAGAGCGGGGTTTTTGTTTTGATACGAATTAATTTTTAATTAAATTAGTTCAAATCAAATGCATCTTTTTTAAAAAAACAGTAAAATTCATCATCATTACGATAAAATTTTGCAATTCTATCTTTTAACAATTCAATTACACCATTAATTCTTTTTGATTTAATTGAAACATTATCCTCAACATACTGCTCTGCTTCAGCCACAGCACTCACAGAAACAAAAAACAATAGAGTTAGTGCGAAATACAATTCTAATGCCATCTCTTAGCTCCTTTTTGAAAGACGTTAAGAAAAACATACGCCGAAAAGCACCCTCGTCAACAGTTTTTTATTAATTCTTTTTTTCACATTTAAATAAACTTTACGCTTATTTTCACAATTTAGAACTTCACTGCTTTCAAAAATTCATTTTGCATAATTTTTAACAAAAAAAGCCGCCACCAAGAAGGTGACGGCTTCATCATTTAGTAAAAAAACGTTTCCATTGTTCGCTTTTTAACAAGCCAAACATCCGGCTAAACAATTCGTAAGGATTCGAGTGACTTAAGCAAAAATGCCCTCTTAATTGCTCAATTTCCTGCCAAGCTCACGGGCCTGCTCAAGCGCATCTTCCATGCGGTGTGCATCAGGATAAAAAACGGGATCACCAAGCCCCCGTATAGTGTGAACTTCTGAAAATCCAAGATATTTAAAAAACACCGGATAACGTTCCTGAATATCCGCGTACATGTCTTCCATGAGAGCACCCTGCGAAAGAACGAAGACAAGCTTAACACCATTTTTGAGACGGCTGAACCGTCTGCCTTCTTCGGAACCGGCTTCAAACTCAAGAGCTTCATGAAAATCAGGAGTAAAAAGATGATAAAGGCGATCTATAAAAATTTTGGCCTGACCACTCACATCGCCAAAATATACCGGGCTAGCCAAAACGAGCACATCACTTTCATGCATTGCATCATAAACCGGAGCAAGGTCATCATTTATAGCGCAACGTTCGGTTTTGCCCTTGCAGGACATACAACCGAGACACCCGGAATTTTCCATACTACCCAACTCGTAAGTATTGATTTCGGCCCTATCAGCAAGGGTCTCACACAAAGCATTAACAATGGCATGGGAATTCCCTTTCTTCCTGGCACTCCCATTAACAATAGTTACTTTCATATTTATTCTCCTTTTAAGAAAAGTAACCAAAGCTTGGATGATGGGAATCAACTAAAAGTATGAAAAACAAACTGCCCACCTAGCAACACAATTTATCGTTGACTTTAACAGGCCAGTCAGTAGAGGTAACCTGACTTCAATAATTAAAGAGGGCCGCCGTCATGAAACAGATAAAAGTACAGATCAAAATAAACCCCGAACAGATCAACCTTCCCGATGCTATTCGCAAGGAAGCCTTGAAAGCTGCCGGGTTGCCGGATGATAAAACCATTTCTACCCGCGTGCTGCGTCGTTCAATTGATGCCCGCTCCCGCAAACCGCACTTTGTACTTCATGTTACCATTGGCGACCCGGATACCGTGGAACCGCAGGAATCAGTATTCACTCCCCAACCTTTGAACGGCAAACAGGTGGTCATTGCCGGGGCCGGACCCGCTGGATATTTTGCAGCCATCACTCTACTTGAGCAGGGAATCAAGCCGATCATCATTGAACGCGGTCGTACCGTAAATGATCGCCGCAAGGACCTGAAAAAAATTTACACCGAAGGGCTGATCAACCCGGATTCCAACTACTGCTTCGGTGAAGGCGGAGCCGGAACATACTCAGACGGCAAGCTATATACCCGGGCAACCAAACGCGGCAATGTAGGCCGCATCCTCGACCTGCTCATCGCTAATGGCGCACCGGGTGATATCCGCATTGACGCCCACCCCCACCTCGGTTCCAACGTACTGCCGCGTATTGTTAACAAAATGCGAGACGACATTATTTCCTGCGGCGGGGAAGTCCACTTCAACACCCGCGTGGACTCCTTCATCCTTAATGATGGCCGCATGACCGGAGTGATTGCAAAAGGCAACGAGATCAAAGCTGACGCCGTCATCCTCGCCACCGGACATTCTGCGCGGGATATCTTTCATGCCCTCAATGATCAGGACATCAGAATTGAAGCAAAACCATTTGCTTTGGGCGTCCGAATCGAACACCCTCAGCCTTTGATCGATAAAATTTTCTATCACCAATCACCGCGCCACGAAAATCTGCCTGCCGCCAGCTACCGTATTTCAACTCAGGCTATGGGACGCGGGGTATTTTCATTCTGCATGTGTCCGGGCGGATACATTGTTCCGGCCTCAACTGCTCCGGGAGAATTAGTCCTGAACGGAATGAGCCTTGCCGCACGCAATGCCCCCTTTGCCAACGCAGGCCTTGTGGCGGAAGTAAAGCTTGAAGATCTGGAAAATCAGGGTAACCCATTCTGCGCGCTGGATTATCAGGCGGCTGCGGAAAAACAAATGTTCGCAGCCGGGGACGGCAAAACCCAACAGGCTCCGGCCCAGCGAGTCAACGATTTCATTGCCGGACGTGTATCAAAATCCATCCCCAAAACATCATACATCCCCGGTACATACTCAGCCCCGGTACATGAACTGCTGCCCTTCATTCAGTCTGAGGCTCTGCGCAACGGCCTCAAAGAATTAGGCAAGAAGTTTAAGGGATTTGATTCCACCGAGGCCAAGGTGCTGGCTGTGGAATCACGCACGAGTTCCCCGGTACGCATACCAAGGGATCGCGAAACATTGGAACATGTACAGATTAAAGGACTTTTCCCCTGCGGAGAAGGAGCCGGATATGCAGGAGGTATTATTTCCGCCGCTATGGACGGCGAGAAATGTGCACTGGCAGCCTCACGAATGTTGACCTAGAAAGACATTAAATATCAGCGAATTATCCTAACCTGAAAACCTCTGAAACTCAAAGATGTTGGGATATTAACATCCCAACGCTTCATTTCAGGTTCACTGAATAAAAGCTGCCCTTTTTTACCTATAACGGGATGAATTGCGTCCGGATTTTCCCCGGCAAGTATTCTTTTAACCATCTTTAATGCTTCGCGCCCCTGATCAACACCGGAAAGCACATAACCGCCCACGGCCTTGCCCTGTCCTACAGAGAAACCCCAAAGCGCAAACACAGGGACAGGCGCATGCTTTGAAGTCCATTTTATAACATCCGCACTGGAAATATGGTTACCCTGTTTATCTTTAAAAATGTGATACGTACCTATGACGATACACAAATATTCTTCAACTTTTGCCCTTCTCACCTGCTCTTGCCAGTCCTGATAATCATCAATCAAAACAATATCAGCATGGGCTCCAGAAACATCAAGCTCCAGCTTGTCATTCAAGGACTCCCGCACAAACACCTTTGAACTCAAACTATCATCCATAAGCACAAGAAACTTACCCGGCCCCATAATTTCCTTTAAATACGCAACGGACCGTTTAACAAGAGGACGTTCAAAAACCCCCGTAATCTTGCGGATATTATCCACATAGCCCCGGGCATTGCCGTTTATACCCAAAAAAACGACCGGAATATCCC
The DNA here is from genome assembly GCA_004923195.1 of Marinifilum sp. JC120. Taxonomy (NCBI): domain Bacteria; kingdom Pseudomonadati; phylum Bacteroidota; class Bacteroidia; order Marinilabiliales; family Marinifilaceae; genus Marinifilum; species Marinifilum sp. JC120. The sequence goes on from RDSB01000001.1 coordinate 487,693, forward strand.
TATCCACAAGATACTGCCCCAAAACCTTAAGCGCATAATCATCAGTCAAAACAACAACGTCCGGCCTTTGTTCATCCACAATGGTTTTGATGACTTCAACATTTCGCTCACACTGATCTTTACCCAGCCTTTTAAAATCAAGGTAGTGAAAAAATACATCTGCCTTTCCAGCTAATCCTCTTTGCAAAACACCGTTATGCTCTTGCACCCACTTAAAATCCTTGTTGTAACTGTTAACGATAACAACACTCTTATCCATGGCTATTGCAGGGGTGTACGAAACAAAAAGAACCCCCATCAACGCGGATAAAACACAAATCAGCGTTGATATATTCTCAAACGGATATATTATTTGTCTCAAATTTATTGCATACATCATTTAACATATATCATAGCAGCAACCTCTTTTACAACCTCCTGTCTTTTTCAGTAAAATACCCATCACCCAACAATCTCAATAATAAAACAGGCGGTCCATCTCAATCGAGATGGACCGCCTTTTAAGCAATAAACACAGACTGCTGTCTGTTCAGGAGCGTAAACTTCCCCAAGTCACGCAAATTTATTTAACAGGAAGCTTTGCGGCTTTCCTCAATATAAACTTCGCTGAGACGCTTGCTCACCGGACCGGGAGTGCCGTCGCCGAGTTGAACTCCGTCAACTTCAATAACCGGAGTGACAAAAGAGGTTGCTGCGGTCATAAAAGCTTCTACTGCATGCTGAGCTTCCTCGATAGTAAAAGGACGCTCTTCGATTTCCATTTTCATTTCATCAGCGAGACGAAGCACGGATTTGCGGGTTATGCCCGGCAGGATGGAATTGGTAAGATTACGGGTAATAATCTTCCCTTCTTTAGTCACAATGTAGGTATTGTTGGAAGAACCTTCGGTTACAAAACCGTCTTCCACCATCCATGCATCATCCTTACCTTGTTTCTTGGCTTCGGTCTTGACCAGAGAAGCTGCCAGCAACTGCACGGTCTTGATATCACGACGGCCCCAACGGATATCGGGAACAGAAATTACGCGCAAACCGGATTTTTTACCGGTAAGGATCTTGGCCTGAGTAAAGAGGACCACTGTCTGTTCAAGACCTTCGGGCATGACAAAATCACGGTCAGTGGCACCACGGGTAACCTGAAGATAAATTGCGCCTTCCTCAAGGTCATTGCGCTTAACCATCTCGCGGTGGACTTCAAGAAGTTCAGCTGCACTCATGGGCATAGCCATTCCGATTTCACCAAGAGAACGCTCAAGACGAGTCACATGCCCATCCCACTCACAGATTTTACCATCTACTACAGCGGTAACTTCATAAATACCATCCGCAAACAAAAAACCACGATCGAAAACAGAAACTTTTGCGTCTTCTTCAGACACATAAGCACCATTAACAAATACAGTACGACTCATTATATTCACTTATTCCAATATGAGAGATTAACTACTAACCCCACAAAGAACTTTGCGGGGGAAAGACAAATTTGTCATCGTATTCCAGAGGATATTCCCTGTCTTCGGCCAAAAGCAAAGGCCCGTCAAGGTCTACGATAGCGGCACCACTGGCCACCAGCACTGCGGGAGCCATAGCCAGCGAAGAACCGACCATGCAACCGACCATAACCTTATACCCTTCAGCCAAAGCAGCTTCACGAAGTTTCAAGGCTTCGGTCAGACCGCCAGTTTTATCCAGCTTGATGTTGATCATATCATACTTGCCCTTCAAGGAAGCCAAAGAATCCCGGTCATGACAGGATTCATCGGCGCAGACAGGAAGAACTCTTTCGATCTCCAGCAAGGCGTCATCGTTTGAAGCGGGAAGCGGCTGTTCAACCATTTCCACCCCGAGACGAACCAGCACCGGAGCCATTTCACGATAAATATCTGCGGTCCAGCCCTCATTGGCGTCCACGATTATGCGGGCATCAGGTGCTCCCCTGCGTACAGCCTCAATGCGGGAGATATCTTCGATTCCACCGCCGAGTTTTGTTTTCAGCAAAGGACGATCGGAATTCTCAGCAGCCTGTTTTTCCATTGCTTCCGGGGTGCCGAGAGAAAGGGTGTAAGCGGTTATTTCCGGTGTCGGCTCACTGATTCCTGCCAGCTTCCAAACGGAGACTCCTGCTTTTTTGGCTTCAAGGTCCCAAAGAGCGCAATCTACAGCATTACGAGCCGCTCCGGCAGGCAAGACGGATTGCAATTCCTCGAGAGTCAATGGAATATCCATCCCTTCAATCTGGGCTGTCACAGATTCAACGGTTTCGTTGTAACGGGCATAGGGAACGCATTCCCCACGCCCGGTAAAACCGTTTTCCTCAATTTCGACCCGCAGCACGACAGCTTCGGTCCGCGATCCACGCGCAATGGTAAAAACCTGCGCCAGTGGAAAAACATCTTTTGTAACCGATATTTTCATTAGCCCAGAGCCTCAACCAGACGCTGCGCACCCTGACGGAAAGGATCAACAGCGGGAAGGCCCATTTGTTTTTCCACTTCGGCAAGATAGGTCATGGCCTCATCTTCAGACATGTGCTGAGTATTAATGGAACAGGCAACAGCCTTACAATCGGGATTAACAACTTTGGCAATGGGCATAACCATTCCCCGCAATTCTTCAAGAGAAGGCAAGGTGTAATCAGGGAGCCCGCGCATGGTTTCACGGGTAGGCTCGTGGCAAAGAATCAAAGCATCGGGCTGTCCGCCATGGATCAAGGCCATGGTCACGCCGGAATATGAGGCATGAAAGAGGCTACCCTGCCCTTCAATAAAATCCCAGTGATCTGCATCATTCTCAGGAGTGATGTATTCAACTGATCCAGCCATAAAGTCGGCAATAACAGCATCAAGAGGAACACCGTTACCTTCAATAAGAATTCCGGTTTGTCCTGTTGGACGAAAAGTTGATTTACGTCCCTGTTTTTTCATCTCGCGATCCATGGCGAGAGTGGTGTACATTTTACCAACAGAACAGTCTGTACCCACGGCAAGGCAACGTTTGCCAGCGCGCTTTTTACCATTTGCAATGGGATAACTTACAGTAGGGATACGCACATCGTGCAAGGAACGTCCGTTTTTCTCGGCAGCCTCAACAAGCTCAGGCTGATCACGCAACAAAGTATGCAAACCTGACGCGATATCCATACCGGCCTCGAGAGCTTCTACTAAAATGGACTTCCAGCTCTCGGAAATAACTCCGCCGCGGTTTACAACGCCGATGACCAAAGTTTTTGCGCCTGCTTCAGCCGCCTCTTTAATGGAAAGATCCTTAATTCCGAGATCGGCCCCGCAATCTTCCATACGAAACTGTCCGGCAACAGCTTCAGGTCTCCAGTCATAGATACCCTGAGCCATTTTTGCAGCCAGAGCATCGGGAGCATCTCCGAGAAAAAGTAAATATGGTGCTTCAAACATTGTCACTACCCCTTTATCTTATGTTTTTATTTGGTTTCGATGATTTATCAATTTGCATGCCATCATTTGTCTACAATTGACAAAACGTCAGCATAACAGTGAGTTACAAATCACAAAACCAAAGCCCTCAAAAAAACAGTCCGAATCGAACCTCACAAATGCATAAAATTGTCTAAGCACGGTTTTTACCAGAGTTAACGTTCAACAAAAACGTTATTACTTGAATTTAATTCTAAAACTTTATCTCTTTTTTAAATTTTATACGTTTTTAGCTCAAATTAAAAAAAATGATTTTGCACCACATTTACATAATTGTACAAAACCCAAAAGAACCCGCTTATACCAACAAAAAAGGGCATTCCAAACGGAATACCCTAAACTCAACAAACAAAGACAACTACAGAAGATAACCGTACTTATACTTTGACGATTATCTGCGGCTCAATCGTTACCGAAGCCCCCGGCAAGTCGGACTCTACTGCCACGCGAATAGGACTCATAAGCTCTTCAATCTGCCCAATCGTTCTGTCAGAATTAAAACCCAGATTAATCAGAATAAACAAATCCTTGCCGGACCTGCGAGCCTTGTAACCATTAAATCCATCATAATTGTCAAAATAGCGGGCCAATATGCGCAGGAGTTGATAATGCTCCGGTTCCGGGATTGTACGATCCAGAATCTCGGGAAGACTTTCCCGGATCAGCCCCACGGCTATGACCACCATATAGCCAACCATGAATAATGACCCGAAAAGGTCCACCATACGCGCGGATCTTGGATCAGGCAGCCAAAGGGTAATCATAAGGATTGCCAGCACGATAATCGAAGCCACTGTCTTGGCAATTCTCGCAGCGATTTGGGAAGAGATGATTACCGAACTTTCCTTTTCATTGGAGCGGATGAAGGCGATAGAAAAATAGTAATTAGCCATTAAATTAGCCGCAGCACTTACAATGGCCAGCATCATGATACTGGTAGATATAGTGCTCCCCGCTTCCATGGAAAAGATTTTAGACAAAATATACATGCCGCTTAATAGCAGTCCGAAAGCCACCAGCAGATTTGTAATCCGCTCGATCTTTCCGATACCGTACTCAAACTCCATAAACCGTCCCCGGTGAGCCCGCTTAAGCACTATGTACGAAACAATCTCAATGGTCAGCAGCAAAAGAATCCTGATAACCTCGGACAATGCGGTCATGGACCCGGAAAGCAATCCGGCCACAGCAAAAAAAACCAGAATCGCGGTATCAAGAATAATGGCCCAGAATACGGCCTTTTCCTTGGTAAGCTGGTCCTGCGTCAACTTAGTGGAAACGGAAGAGGTACTCATCGCAGGAACACTCCAAAATACTGCTCCATAAGACCTATCCCCTCAAACTCTGCATAGGCAGTACGCCCGACTCCACAAAACTTTTCCACCCGCCCGTAGAGTTGCGGGTCATCGATTAACACCAGCACACGTCCATCACGCGGTGAGCGGGCTTTAATCCCGGCAGCAAAAAGATTGGAATGCCAGATCCCACCGGAACCCATGACCCGGCTGACCTTACCTTCAATAAACTCAGACCTGCCGTAAAGACGTACCTTAACCGGCTGACCGGGAGTAACCAGTTCAAGTGTGGCATCATCCACAGCTACCTCAACCATAAGCCTGCTTCTATCTATATATGATAGAAGCCTGTCCCCCTTGCTGACCTCCATTCCATCCTGAACATCCACTTCCCAAACCACAGCAGTTTCGGGCAGAGCAACTGCCGCACGGGTGTTACGGGTATTCTGCACATCATCGACCCCGGAGGCATTCTCAATTTCACTCATCCGCCTCTTACAAGCGAGAATATTTTGTTCCAGATCATTTATTCGCTTTTGAACCTGCAATGCCCCGTCTGAAAGATCATTAGGCAACATGCTCTGGTTAAGCATTCCCCGCCTATGCTTCAACTGTCCCATTTCAAGCTGAGTGGATCTCACCTTTGCATCAGCTCTCAAAAACTCCGACTCAGCCTTGTCCTCATCTTCACTGGTGGCAACAGAGGCTTTCGCCAGCTTGGCGATGCGGTTACGGCGATGCTTCGCCTCTTTAAAAGCTGCTTTCTCTCCTTTTATACGAGCCGAAAGAATAGCAAGGCTCTGATCAATATCCTTTATCAAGCGATCCATATAGCCATCCAGCTTCTTGCGGCTTACTACCAGCCTCTCTTCAAGAGCAACCAGCTCCCTTTCAAGAGTCTCATATTGCCCGGAAGTTCTGCGGTTGCCGATCTTCAGTGCCGCTCCACCCTGCGAAACCATACCCGGCACAATGGCCATAGCTTCCACAACTCCGTCAATTGGCGCATGAACCTCATAACGATAAGCGGTAACCACGCCATTTCGCACTACAAAACGCTGCATGTAACTGATGATGGAAGGAAGCGGAAGCAACGCAATTAAAATTAACACAATCCAGAGAGTAGACTTACGGCACAGAAAGGACTTCATGGATAAAGACTCCTTGAAAAAAGGATAACGAGAACACCGCCAGTGAAACGGACGATCAAGCATACTGCCCCAGATCACTAAAATACGTCAACAAAGAGCCATAAACGGACTATGTTACGCACCTTATCCACTTTTCATCCAATCAGTAAACATATTCACCTACAAAGAATATGAACATCTAAATAGAATTGAACAACTCAAAAATTATAATGAAACATACTCAAATAAAAATCCCGGAAAAGTTCAACGTTTGAACTTCTCCGGGAACACGAGATATTGATATCAACTCAAATATATTACTTTATTTTAACCGAATGAAACAACTGCCCTTCCGGTGTTCCAAGCAATTTCGAAATAATTTCCTGTTTGAACTGCTGATATGCAGCTTCATCCTCCGCAGAACCTTTGCCGTCCTGCCATTTTGTAACCATCTCCCTGAAGTGATCAGTGAAAATTCCATCCTTGGGCCAATATCCATTACGTTTTCCACGAATCTCAACCTCAAAGTAAAAACGGCCAACAAGAGCAGGCGCAGCTTTGTGCGGGGCAGGTGGCATAGCATCACTATCAATCTCAAGCCCCCCCTCATGCAGAGTCTTTCCGCGGGTTACGTATTCAATACAATCCTTGATCCCTTGCCCCGGAAAAGCGGTAAGCGCGGTGATATCAGATCGTTCCGGAACCCGGCCAGGCGACAAGTCGTTTATCGCAGTGCAAAATAACCGCAACATAAGCGCGGTTGCGATCACTTGTGACGGTCCGGAATAATGGATAAAACTTTCCCGGGTGACTGGAATTTCAATGCCTCTTTCGGCAATAGTAAAAAATAAATTCATCAGGATTTACTCCATAAAAGCTACTGGCAGGCAGGCTTCGGCAGGGTTAATAGTTTTCTTGACCATGTTGTTCTTATGAAGGAAGGCCAAATCTTCGCGCATACTTTCCACATCACCAATAGTGATTGCATTGGTATATCCAGACTGACTAAAGAGGATAGTCGCATCTTTAATGGAAATTCCCTGCTCCTTAGCACCAATGGTAATTGCTTCCTTCTGGTTATTGACTATAAAATCCATAGCCTCGCGCTGAACCTTAAGATATCTCGCAATCATATCAGGATGCTGCTGAGCGAACTCATCCCGCGCGCCGACCACCAACTTGGGCGAAACAAGCCCGTCAGCAGTAGCAACTACGTGGGCACCTGCCTCTTCGGACTTAATTACCAGACTAGCTGCCAGAAGAGCGGCATCTACCTGACCACCCAGCATAGCGGTACGGGCCTTAGGAAGCCCCATGGAAAGCATTTTAACGTCACTTTCTTTCAAACCTTTACTCTCGAGAGCTGCGACCAGCATCTGATGCAAAACAGTCCCCTTAGGTCCGGCAATGGTTTTACCTTTTAACTCCTCAATTGTACGAGGGCCGTTTTTCCCTGCTACAATTGCAAAGGTCTTTGCCGGACGGCTCACCCCGCCGACAATGCGGACTTTATTACCAGCTGCGTTAGCCAGCAGAACCGAAGTACTGTTAATAACGGAAGCAAGATCAAGTGATCCGGCGGCCATAGCCTGCGCCTGTTTGGCACCACTGGTAATTGTGTGCCAATTTACTTTTATTCCATCTTTTGTGAATTCCTTTTCAAGAAGCATTTTCTCTTTGATAACCATGATCTGGAGATTAAAAGGACTCTTCACATACGAGATATTAATCTCCTTCAATTCCTCCGCCTGAGCTGGTATCGCCATAGCGCATATGGCTAAAGCTAACAGGCAAAAACCAATTCCTTTATACATTTTCATTTATTGAACACTCCCATTTTGACTGTATGTCCGGTTAACAATTCGTTGCATCAGCCTACTTGCAATCTGTTCCACATCCTGCATTCCGGCAGAGCGTGGCCGTGCAAGAGGAACAGCTATCTCATCAACAATCCGCCCATCAGCCATAACCAGCACCCGGTCAGCCAACAGAACGGCTTCGGAAATATCGTGAGTAATAAAAAGTATGGTTGTAGGCCGAGCTGCCCAAATCTGGGCCAATTGCCGTTGCAGCTGAATTTTGGTCAAGGCATCCAAAGCGCCAAACGGTTCATCCATCAAAAGGAGATCGGGCTGCCTACACAAGGCTCGGGCCAGCGCAACACGCTGCGCCATCCCTCCTGACAGTTGCTTGGGATAAGCATTCTTGAACTTTGCCAACCCTACGGTGTCCAAAGCATCATTAATTGCTTTTTCATGATTAAAAATACGACTATGCCGCAAAGCTATTTTAATGTTTCCGGCAACCGTCAACCACGGTAATAAACGCGGTTCCTGAAACATCATCCCCAGACAAAGTGAGTCGGACATTGATGCACCTGCTTGCGACAAAAAGGCATGGGAACCAGCATCAGGAGACTCCAGCCTTGCCAAATGTCGGAAAAGCGTGGTCTTGCCGCACCCGCTATATCCGACAATGGCGGTGAATGAACCCGGCTCTATTGTGAATGAAACATTGGACAGAGCGTCGATGCTGCGGTCATCAACCTGATATGTTTTGGACAATCCCCTGACCTCAATACCGACCATCAGCACCTCCAAAAGATTCCTTCAGATGAAGGAATAAAACAATTCGATCAGTTGCTTTCTTGAAAAGATAATCAAATACAAAGCCCAGCCCGCCAATAAGCATGATTCCTACAAATACATAATCAGTGCGGGCCAATTCCTCTGCGTCCAAAATCATGTAGCCGAGGCCGGAAGATGCTGCGACCAGTTCAGCCCCGATCAAAGCACGCCAGCTATAACCGAATCCAAGCCGAAGGCCAGTGATGACAGATGGAATTGCTGCCGGGAGTAGAATAAAGCGAAAGACCTCCACCCGGTTCAAATCTAGAGTTTTTCCCATTTCCAACAAATTTGCATCCGCATTTTTCAACCCATCCAAGGTATTAAGAAAAATAGGAAAAAAGGACGCCAAAATGATAATTGCAAGCTTTGCCCCTTCACCGATTCCGAACCAGAGAATCAACAATGGAATTGCGGCTAAGGGCGGCGTTGTACGTACAAATTCGAGTGGAAAATTCAAAAAAGACTCCATCACCGGGATGAAATAAAGTATCGTCGCCAGCAATGTCGCAATAAGGGCGGTTATGGAAAAACCCAGCAAGGCCCTTTTAAGACTGGCAACAGTGTGAAGATACAACTTCCCAGACAAAAATAAATCCCTCCCTGCTTCAAAGACCTCCTCAGGTGAGGGGATCAGATAAGGATTCACCAGGTTACTGACACTTACCCACCACCACACAAGAAGTATCAAGGCCGGAAAAACAAAGGGAGTTAATAGGCTTAACTTTGATTTGATATTGAAATCCACTTTCATTCTCATTGGAGTGGTCTACTTAATAAATGAATTCAATGTCAACTGGATTTTTTTTGGATCAAGCTCCCCTTATGTATACAGCCAGCCCGTCATACGGCCTTGCATTTCTTGCTTCCTGTATATAGATCTTTATTAAATTAACATAGTGATGCAATACTGCCTCAACTCTTTTCAGGATACACTTTAATGTCTTTTTTTACATCAAGGGCAGTAGATGTCCTCTCGTTCAATATGCCATCTGCCGTCCGCAGGGGCGGTATGTCATTTGTCCATTAAACCATGTGTAGGATGCGGCTGGTGCTGTATCTCAGACCAGTGTGAGGTTTCACACAGAAAATACGGTTATGTCCGAAGATGCCCGGATCTATTCTGGTCCGAAGACAAAGGGCGTTATCTCTGCCTGCTTATGGGACACCCGGAAGAAGGTGACGACGCCAAACACCAACTGTTTGAAGGAGAAGGCTGCTGCGCGCCCCTCATGCCCTGGCGTGATGATATCCGCAACAGGGATAACGACTAAACTCTTTCATATCCAACTCAAAAAGGCCATAAAAACCGCTAGCGTCTTTATGGCTTTTTTCTTGTCCTACTTGCTACACACTCAGCTCGCCTAATTCATTTATGGCTCTACTTTTAAATGTATCAATAGCTCCTTCCACGCTCCTCTATCACTCGAATTGTCTTATATTCCCTTAGCTTAATATACTAAAACAACTATCCAAATACAAAACATTACTTCAACAACAAAACAACAAGTTGCTTCTGCTGATTGTGAATTTCTGCACATTTAGATTGACAAAAGACTAATCTAAACATTAGAAAGCACTCATCCTTCTAAGTAATGTCGACATTTGACAATCGCCATTTATACAAGAAAGTTTCTTTGGCAAACTAGAAATGCAGAAACATTTAACTTTCCAGGAGTAACGGATGAAACTTTACCACAAAATACTACTTGGCCTAATACTAGGAATAATAACTGGATTAATCCTAGGTGATAAAGCAGCATACTTGAAACCGATAGGCGACATTTTCATCCGTTGCCTCAGACTTATTGTTGTCCCCCTGATTCTTTCTACATTGATTACCGGCGTTGTAAGTACCGGAGATGTCCGCAACTTAGGTAAACTCGGATTCAGAACTCTCGCCTATTTTATGGGCACAACAACTGTAGCTGTTGTTATCGGCCTTATCGTAGCTAACTTCGTACAGCCAGGCACAGGACTTTCTCTTGGAGAAATTGCAGCTATCCAACGCCCTGAAACTGTGGGACCAATGGAAATGCTCGTCAGCATGTTCCCAATCAACCCCATGGAAGCTCTTGCCAAAGGACGCGTGCTGCAAATCATCGTCTTTGCCCTTCTTTTCGGAGCAGGCCTATCAATGACTGGTGAAGCCGGTGAGCCTGTCAAAAAATTCTTTGAAGGCATTGCGGAAGTCATGTTCAAAGTTTCCGACATTGTTATCAGCTTCGCACCTTATGGTGTTTTTGCCTTGATCGCATGGACTACTGGTAAATTCGGACTTGATATTCTTATGCCCATGGCCAAACTGATTGCAGCGACTTTTCTTGCCTGCACCGCTCACATCTTATTCACATACACAGGCTTAATTGCCCTGATCGGACGAGTTTCCCCCGTTGCCTTTCTCAAAAAAGTAATGGAACCCGCATTGGTAGGTCTTTCAACATGCAGCGCAGCAGCAGCATTCCCCTTTTCCATGCGTGCCCAGAAACAACTTGGTGTACCAAAAAAAGTTTTCGGATTCACTATGCCTATGGCTTTGACCATTAACATGGATGGTACAGCGTTATACCAGTCTGTAGCAGCTATGTTCGTGGCTAATGCCTTCGGCATTGAGCTGACCATTACTCAGCAGGCGACCATTGTTCTTACTGCTGTTTTGGCTTCAGTCGGCACCGCCAGCATCCCCGGAGGAGGATTAATCATGTTGACGATGGTGCTTGAATCCGTAGGACTTCCGCTGGAAGGCATCGCCATTGTAGCCGGTATTGACAGAATTCTTGATATGTTCCGTACAACTACAAATATCTTCGGCGACAACTCCGCAGGTGTAGTCGTTGCTTCCCTCGGTGGTGAACTTGATCGTGAAGTTGCCGCAACTAGCCTTGACAAACTGGAAGAGGCCGAAGCCCATAAATAAACAACCGAACATTACAACATATCCCACTCCCCCAAAAGCTGGCACTCAGCTTTTGGGGTTTTTTCTTCCCAACAAGCCATAAATACAACCATGAATAATTGTTTATCCAGAGCAAAGTAATGATTCCATTTACTCGATTAGATACTTTTTTCTCTAATCAAACACACTTTATTTTCATTTTTTAACTCAAAAAAAACACAATAATATTGATTAGTTAAAAGAAACACCTGTTATTCATTTGTGAAATCAAGCACATTTCTATTGACAGAGAAACCGTCCAAAGCTAGAAAGTATTCACGTTTTCAAAATGTCGACATTAGACAGTCGTCATTTAAACAAATAAACCGAATTTCTAAACGGAGAAATTTACAGATGACCAAAAAAATCATCGACACTCCCAACGCTCCCGCCGCTATTGGCCCTTACTCTCAGGCTGTAGCAACAGGCGATCTGCTCTTTACTTCCGGCGCACTGCCCATTGATCCGGCAACCGGAAAAATGGTGGAAGGCAGCATCGAAGATCGTGCTCATCAGGTTTTCAAGAACCTGAGCGCAATCGCAGAAGAGGCAGGAACCTCTCTGGACAATGCAGTCAAGACCACCGTCTACCTCGCTGACATTGCTGACTTTCAGTCAGTAAACGGCGTATATGGTGAATATTTTAACAAGCCCTTCCCTGCCCGCAGCGCATTTCAGGTCGCAGCTCTGCCCCTCGGCTCGGACATCGAAGTTGAAGCAATCATCAACCTTAAATAATTCAAGAGGAAATTACTATGAACCTCGCTAAATTTTCCCGTCGTGGATATGTTCAGTCCGCAACTCCCATCGAAGCTGTTCCGGCTTTCTCCGAAGCTCTTGGTGGTAAAGTAAACATCTTCATCAAACGTGATGACCTGCTCCCCGGTTGCTCCGGTGGTAACAAGACCCGTAAGCTCGACTTCTGCATCGCTGATGCTATCGACAACGGTGCTGACACCATCATCACCTGCGGCGCTGTTCAGTCCAACCATGCTCGCCTGACTCTTTCCTGGGCAGTGAAAGAAGGTATGGATTGCCACCTGATCCTTGAAGAACGTGTTAAAGGCAGCTACAAACCTGAAGCTTCCGGTAACAACTTCCTCTTCCAGATCATGGGCGTTAAATCCATCGACGTAGTTCCCGGCGGCTCCGATATGATGGGCGAAATGAAAAAACTGGCTGCAAAGCTGGAAGCTGAAGGCAAAAAGCCTTACATCATCCCCGGCGGCGCATCCAACACCATCGGTGCTACCGGTTATGTTTCCTGCGCAGAAGAAACTTTGCAGCAGCTCTTCGAAATGGGCCTCAACATCGACCACATGGTTGTACCTTCCGGTTCCGCAGGAACCCACGCAGGTATCGTTGTCGGTATGTACGGCTGCAACGCAAACATCCCCGTATCCGGTGTTAACGTAAGCCGTCCTAAAGATGTTCAGGAAGGAATCGTTCACAAGCTGGCAGTTGAAACTGCTGAGCGCGTTGGCGTAAAAGGCGGCATCCCCGCTGAAGCAATTGAATGCTTCGATTCTTACGTCGGCCCCGGCTACTCCCTGCCCACCGATTCCATGGTTGAAGCTGTTAAACTGCTCGCTTCCACCGAAGGTATCCTGCTTGACCCGGTATACTCCGGTAAAGCAATGGCCGGTCTGGTAGATCTCGTCCGCAAAGGACACTTCCCCGAAGGTTCCAATGTACTCTTCCTGCACACTGGCGGCTCCCCCGCTCTGTATGCATACCTGGACACCTTTCGCGACTAAAGAATTAATGGCCCGTGCTTTTTAAGTGCGGGCCTTTCAATAATGGATTAAAGTTATTAAGGTATAAGGTTCTGTAATGAGAAGCGGCACGACTCTTGTTGAATCGCTTCCCCAAATGAGGAGAAATCAATGTCTCGTATTTCCGCAATGCTGATCGCTCTCGTGGCTGTTCTGGTTATGTCCACCGCCGCGTTTGCAGGTCCCACTGTTATCAAATTGGCCCACCCCAACGTCCCCCAGCATCCCATGGGTCAGGCTTTTGAAAAATTCAAAGAACTCGTTGAAACCCGCACTGACGGCAAGTTCCGTGTCGATATTTACGACAGTTCCAAATTCGGTAACTTTGACGCAGTAGTTCAGGGCTTGCAGTTCAACATGTTGCAGATGGGCTCCGCTTCCACTCCGAACCTGGCACCTTTTTCCGATGATTTCCTGATTTTCGACCTGCCCTTCCTGTTCCCCACTTACGAGTCCGCTGACCTTATCACCGACGGTCCTATCGGCATGACCGCAGCTAAAGCACTGGAAAAAACCGGCATCATCGGCCTCGGCTACATTGAAATCGGTTTCCGTAACCTCTGGAACAACCAACGCACCGTTAAGACTCTTGCAGACGCCAAGGGCCTCAAAATCCGCTCCACTCCTTCTAAAGCACACATCGCAACTCTGAAGGCTCTCGGCATCAACCCCACTCCTATTTCCTGGGGTGAAGTATACACCGCTTTGCAGCAGAAAACTGTTGATGGTATCGACATCGACCTGAACCTCGCATGGCACAACAACTTCCCCGAAGTTAACAACAACCTGACCATCGTTAACTCCCTGTACTCCCCCCACCTCGTTATGATGTCCAAGCGTTTCCTCGACTCTCTCGACGACGCTGACAAAGTAATCGTTCTCGAAGCTTTCGAAGAAGCTAAACTGTACGAGCGTAAGCTTATCCGTGACGGCGAAAAAGAAATCATGGCTAAACTGGCCGACAAAGGCGTGACCGTTTACACTCTCACTCCTGAAGAACGTGCTCGCTGGGCTGAAGCCACCAAAGGCGTATACGCACAGTTTGAAAAACGTATCGGTAAAGACCTGATTGAAAGAGCTAAAGCAACTATCGCTTCCGGCAATAAATAAAACATACAGCGGCCACCGGAACAACCTTTCCCGGTGGCCGCTGTTCAAAAAAGCGTGAGCGCCATGAGTAAAAATTTATTCGATAAAGTCGAAGGGGTCGTCTCGTCTACCTGTCTCGCAGGCATGGCCCTGATCATCGCAGTGCAGGTCTTCATGCGCTACGTCCTGCAAAGTTCGCTGGACTGGTCTGAAGAGTTGGCCCGCTACCTCTTCATCTGGTCCGTCTATGTCGGTTGTAGCTACGCAACCCAAAAAGACCGCCATCTGGAAGTAACCATTCTCCGCACCTTCGGCCATAATTTCGCAAAATATGTGACCCTTGCAGCCTATGTATGCACCATAGGATTCTGCGTCTGCACCGCAGTCTGGGGGTTTCAGATGGTTAACTTCCTCGCAGGCACAGGCCAGAAGACTCCAGCCCTTGAAATCCAAATGTACTGGGTCTTCCTTAGTGTTCCCGTCGGTATGAGCTTCATGGCCATCCGCACCGCACAGCGCGTGCTCTCCATCCTGCGGGGAGATATTAAATTCGCCTCCCCGGTGGAAAAATAGAAGGTTTATATATATGGATACCGCAATTGTTCTTACATTTCTTTCACTCGCGTCGTTTCTGTTCCTGAGCGTGCCCATCGGCGTCGCCATCGGAATGAGCGTTGTCGTGGGTATCTGGGCAGGCGACATGCTGCCCTACGAGTTCCTGATTCAGAAAATGGTCACATCTCTTGATGTCTTCCCGCTCATGGCTGTCCCGTTCTTCATTATGGCGGGTGAGATCATGCAGAAAGGAAGTATGGCCCAGCGTCTGCTGACCGTTTCTAAGCGCCTCGTCGGCCACATCACCGGCGGAATGGCCCACATTTCCATCCTAACCAGCATGTTCTACGGAGCATTGTCCGGTTCAGCACCTGCAACTGTTGCGGCTGTTGGCGGAATCATGGTCCCCTCCATGAAAAAAGAAGGATACAGCACCTCCTTCTCTACTGCCGTCAACACCGCAGCAGGTTGTCTGGGCGTTATGATTCCGCCCAGTGTTCCGCTGATCATTTACGGCACCACAGCCGGTGTTTCTGTCGGTGACCTGTTCATCGCAGGTGTTCTTCCCGGTATCTTCGTTGGTCTCTGCCTCATGGCATGCAGCTACTTTCTTTCCAAGAAGTACGGCTACACCGGTTCCGGTGAACGCGCCACCTTCAAAGAAATCATGGTTGCTCTCAAAGACTCCATCGTTGCTCTCATGGTTCCGCTCATCGTTCTCGGCGGCATTTACGGCGGTCTGACCACTCCCACCGAAGCAGGTGTTATCGCGGTTCTCTACGCCTTTGTTGCCGAAGGACTTGTACTGCGCACCCTGAGCTGGAACAAGGTAACTGAAATCTTCAAGGGTACTGCCCTGACCACCGCATCCATATTTCTGGTGGTTGCAACAGCGACTGCGCTGGGTCAGATCCTGCTATTTTACAATGTGCCCGACATGCTCGTTAACTTCCTTGTTGGAGTTTCCGATAACAAGTACGTTCTCATCCCGATCATTCTGGTATTCCTGCTGATCATGGGTACTTTCATGGACGCACTTGCAAACATCCTGATCCTGACCCCGCTGCTCCTGCCTGTGGTCAAGGTTCTGGGCATGAACCCGATCCACTTCGGTATTGTCATGATCGTCTGTGCTTCCATGGGCTTCCTGACTCCTCCGGTTGGCGTTAACCTCTTCGTAGGTTGCAGTATCGGTAACATCAGCATTGAGAAACTCAGTGCCGCAGTTATGCCCTTCCTGTTCACTATGATTCTGGCACTTCTTGTTATTGTCTTCTTCCCGCCCTTGGCACTCTGGCTGCCCGGGCTGTAATAATACTTTGCCCGCCGTCTTCCTCCAGACGGCGGGCAATCATTTTTCGGAGCAAAACGCATGCAGATTACTCCCCATCCTGAAGGAAAAAGCATCCTCGGTATTTCCGGCCATGCCGGAGTCGGACACGTACACAGCCATTGCGGTTTTGTGCAGGATGATTCCGCCGGATTCGCCACCGCCATTGAGATCATCAAAAAAGCCTATCCCGCTGACACCACCATCGCCGAAGCATCAGTAGACGTCCTTTCCGGCGAAGTGACTGTCACCACCACAGACGGCGGCACAGGCAAGGCCACCGCCCGCCGCAGCTTTACCCCGTACGAAGCCACCTTCGTCACTTCCGCAAAAGGTCTGGATGCAACATACAGTCAGTCCGTAGCTTTTCAGGTCTTCGGCCGTATTTATGGTCAGGGAGTTCTGGAAGGTCCGGTGGCATTTCAGGCTGCCTGCTGTCTGGCTGTAATGGACACCTTTGAAAAGAAATTTCCCGGCAGTTTCATTCGCGGCAATGAAGACATGCCCAACAAAATCGGCGGCTGCATCGGAACCCGTCTGCTCATAGATGAAATTCCGGTCTCCGTAATGGCACTGGTCAACGCCAATGAAGGCGGCCTTGGGCCTGACGAAGATCTCGAAGGCAACATCGCCCTCGGTGACAAGGGCCGGGCCATGAAAGATCTCGGGCTTGAGCGTCTGCCGACCATCATCCTCGAGAGCAAAGCCTACGTCCCGTCCCTTTGCGCAGGCATTGATCATGACCGCATGTGGGTGCGCATCAATGCCGAAGCGGACAACCAGTACGTATACGAAGCCCTGCTTTCCGGCGCAGAAGCAGCAGGCCTGCCCTATATCAATTCCGACGCAGCCTACCCCCGCCACACTGGCGAACTCAAAGACGCGGTGCAGGCTCTCGGCAAACGCATCACCGAAATCGGCGAAACTTTTACCAATGCGGCAACTTCCGCAGAAAAGGTAAAGCTCATCAGCGAGCTGGCTTTAATCGTAAGTCAGGACGCAGGCGGCGTAACTTTCATGAGTTCGCACATGAACGATCAGGTTGGTGGTGGCGGAATTATGCCCGGCACCAGCGCGGTACTATCTATGGCTGTTTCCGAAGGTTACATCAATGAATGGAAGATCCCGGCATTCAACACCGCTGACGCAACCAAATACATGGATGTAATCGGACGCTCATTACCTGTGCTGGCAGCAAATGCCGAAAAAGCACAGGCCCAATTGGAAGAGCGTTTCGCATTCAGCCCGGCTGAACATTCATTTTTGTTCTAAACAGATTAATAATATTGACATGCAGGCCTTCCAAATGGAAGGTCTGCTTCTGTTTTTCAACCAGTAAGACCCGAAAACTCATTAACATTTCTCCGCAAGACCAAGCACTGAACGCGGCGCGGACACACCGTTCCACAGAAAATTCCTGCTGGTAAAACTCGACAACCCATAAACTTCACGATATCTAAATGACACAAATTTTTAATAAAATACTATCAGATACACACGACCCTTTCAGTACCGGAGATTCCATGGACGGCATCAAGAAACTCACATACAGCGAACAAGTTGCTGAATATATTAAGCAATCCATCCTTGAGGGAGAACTGTCCCCCGGCGATCAGGTCAAGGAAGTGCTGCTTGCAGAGAAACTCGGTATCAGCCGTGCGCCCATCCGTGAAGCATTACAGATACTTGCCAGAGAAGGACTCATCAAATCCGAGCCGCAGAAAGGCAAACACGTTTCAGCCCTCACAGCCAAGCAGATAGTAGACAGTTACTTCACAGGTGGAGTGCTGGAAGCCGCAGCCGTAACACAGGCCCTGCCGCTCTACACAGACGAAGATATTTCCAATCTTGAGCAGATTTTAGAACAAATGCGCGAAGTAGCCGAGTCCGGCAAGGACCATGCATCTTTGACCAAGCTGGATACCACGTTTCACAATATCCTTTTCTCACGCATTGATAATGAACTGCTCATCGAGCTCTGCCGCAGATCCTGTCAGGGCATCTCAAAATTCCTGCTCTACAAATACTGGATCAACCTCTACACCTCCACGCAGGTATACGAACGCCATCTCGAAATTCTGGAAGCCCTCAAATCCGGGCGTCCGAGCAGATTGGAAAAGACCATCCGCAAGCACTACACCGATTCCGGAAAGCGCATGTCCAAGTATGGCGTGGATGTTCATAAGGGGTAGTTTTTTTAGTTAAGATATTTTGATTCTTAATGGAATTGGAAAGGGTTAGCTCTGCTTAAGAGTTAACCCTTTTTTATTGTGTCCGGCACACGTACTTTTAGGAACTGACGTATATTTAATGTTTCAGCTTCGAGGCTACTCTAAGTCGCTACGCCAAGGATTAAATTCACCTGCCAGCCAACTTGTCTCGAAAGCGTCATAAGCCCGCCGGGCCGCCAGCCAGTCATCCATGGTCCAAGTTGGAAGTTGCGAGGTTACGTCCTGATATTCCTGCTCGGTAAATTCTAATCCAGCCTCCTTGGCTATCCGCACACGCGCCTCTTTGGATTCTGCATTGTTGATTTGTGCGCTGAACGCGCCGTCCGACTTGACCTTTTCAATAAAAGCTCTGGCATTTTCGACTGACATACCTGCCCTCCAACGGTCTTTGGGTTACACGGTCATGTCTGATATTAACTTGGGCTGTGATTTGGAGCAAGGTAAGGTATATTTTTTCACACAGATTAAGGCTAGACACTTGCCGTGATAGATCCATTTTTGAATTGCAGGGACAGAAAGGAGTGGTTGTTATTTTGAGGTATTTTGAGTTATTTCAGCCACTGCGCTGATTCGGTTACGACTATAGATTACCTTAAATAGGCAAAGGATAAATCTCCATGGTGTATTATTTTGGAATGTTGGGAATTGTTGCTTTTTCCGTAACAGGAGTAATTGCAGCAGGAAAACGGAATATGGATATATTCAGTATCGTCTTGCTCGGCGTAGTTACAGCACTCGGCGGCGGAACTTTAAGGGACATGATTCTCGATTCCCACCCGGTATTCTGGATAGCGGACCTGACCTATCTATGGGTGGCTATAATCGCTGCAATCGTTACATTCTTTTGTGTCCGCCACGTTTCCCGCATCCTGAAATTTTTTGTCTATATTGATACATTCGGAATGGCCCTATTTACTATAACCGCCATGCAAAAAGCCCTGAGCCTAGGTAACAACTATACGGTTTCAGTACTGATGGGACTTGTCACCGGTATTTCAGGCGGCATGCTGCGTGACGTTCTCACCGGAAGAATGCCTTTGCTACTTGGAAGAGAATTCTATGCAACCCCTGCTCTCTTAGGTGCAATTCTGTATGCACTACTCGACCAATTTTTCCCAGCTTTCAACAGTTCATGGCTATGCGGTGTCGCAACGATAATTGCTTTTCGCCTTCTCGCAATTCATTACAACTTATATTATCCGCGCTGGCTGACTTATTGTGGTGATGACAGTCAGGATAACAATTGAACCTTGAATTCGGTTTCTTTCGCCTGCCCGGTCACATCGATCAGGTTTCCGTCTTCGATTGCCTGCTTTCTGGTGTATGAAAAGATTACGTTAAACAGTGAGTCGTCAAGTCCGTGCATCAGCAAATCTCCTTCAATTTCATATTGTTAAATAATTATGAAAATTGAAGGTTATCCTGATTGGTTTGATTTGGTCACTGGGGTGGGTTGATTTTTTTGGTGATTCTGTGGATCAGGTTGTGGTGTGGTCTGATTGTTTGATTAGATTTGGATACTGTTTTTCTTTTGATCGTCGTGGTTGCTCGGATTCTTCGGTTGACCGAAGTTTATTTTGTTATACGCTGTTGAACATGAAGAGACACCCATGAAACAAAAAATCAGGTCAATATATGTTATTTCGATTTATGACTTCCTTTTTGTTTTTGCTGGGTATATAGAAATTTGTATATTTTTTAATCGTTTCAGGAGCGATCGAAATGTCAGAGAGTCAAAGAAATATGGTTGAAAATAAAACAATGTCTCAAAGATATAAGATAAAAACAGCAACATTATGGGACTTGGTCAAATCTATTTGCACTATCATTTTTGTTGCAGTCTGTGGCTATAAAATAGTGACAGTCAAAACAGATTTGACAATTGATTTTCCCACTTTACTCTCACTTGTCTTGGCATTCTTTTCCATTCTTATTTCTGCCCTGTTTTATTTTAAGGCTACTGAGTCCAGCAACTTATTCTATGACAATACATATAAATTCACCAAAGATATTAGTGAACTACTTGCCAAGATAGAAAGTGGATTTGGGGAAAAATTACGCAACATTGATGAAAATAATTCAAAGTGGCAGGATAGAATATTTGACTATTTACCCCCACAAGGCACACCTGAAGAAATAAATAAAAAGAAAGAAGAAGTAGAGGATGCTAAAGCTGAGCTTAAAGAATTTGTAAAAGAAACATTTAAGAAAGAAAGTGGCAACAGTGCTAAAGCTGATGAATTTCTTGTTCGCATTGAACAATTAAGTGCTGCACTACGAGAAAAGGAACGAGAGATCGAAGAATTAAAAGTTTTTCCGGACGAAGGTCCATTCTTTATACAGTTTGCAAAAGATCTTGCTAAGAAAATTTCATTTTCAAGATATTCAAAAAGTAAAGCCTATTTTCGTCAGAGCATTAAAACTATGCCAGAAGAGTTTATAGCAGCTTTAATTTTACGTGGCTATGCTGATTCTGAAGGAGAATTAACTAAATCAGGTTTTATGTTTTTCAGAAAACTAGACAAAAAAAGCATAATAACTTCTGATTCAGGAATTAACAACTGGATTGATTCGTAGATAAACATTTAATCATATAAAATAAACAAATGAAAACACAAAGCCACCCAGCATCGATTTCAAAAAATGCATTCGAATGTCCTCATTGTGGGGCTTACACAAGTCAATCATGGAAAAGACTATGTTTAAAAGACATTGGCAAATCAGGTTTACCATGGATTCCCACTCAGAGCACTATTGACGACATAAGAAATAACAATGACCATTCCTTTGAAGCCAAAGAAGGAATCATAAAATATGTTGAAGAAGTCAGAGCAGGCAATATCTTTTACGAGGGTTCTGAAAAAAACATTTACAACTCAACAAATGTTGTAAACGTTCATACAAGTAAGTGCTTTGCATGCAAAAAAATCTGTATTTGGGTACATGACAAACTCATTTACCCGAATCAAAAATATAATATCAAACCTAACGCAGACATTCCCGATGACATTCTGACAGACTTTGAAGAAGCCAGAAACATTGTCGACAACTCTCCTAGAGGAGCTGCAGCCTTACTTCGTCTAGCTATTCAAAAAATGTGCAAACATCTTGGAGAAGACGGCAAAAACATCAATAAAGATATCGCTAGTTTAGTCTCTAAAGGACTTAATTCTAAAATTCAAAAAGCTTTAGACATTGTACGAGTTATAGGGAATGACGCAGTGCACCCCGGCGAAATAGACCTCAATGATAACAAAGACGTTGCATACAAACTTTTTAACTTAGTTAACATTATTGCAGATGAGATGATTTCACGTCCCAAACAAATTGATGACCTATATAGCGATCTTCCTCAGTCTAAGTTAGACGGAATAGAAAAAAGAGATAATAAGCAATAACATTTAACTATAACAACAATCACAACACTACTCACCCACCCCGGTTGGCAGCACACCAAAAAAACCGCAAATAAACGCAGAAAAGGGTTAACTCAGAAAATAAGTTAACCCTTTAATATTATAATAGTTTTGTACTAATTGGTGACCCCGGCAGGAATCGAACCTGCGGCACCAGGATTAGGAATCCTGTGCTCTATCCGACTGAGCTACGGGGCCACCCTATGTGGCCGGATGGAAAAAAGCTAACGCATTTCTCCGTCCGAGGCGAGAATTTATATCCAAACCGGTTTTTGATTGCAAGCAATTTTTAAACATTCTTCTTATTTTTCTACATAGTCAGGATAACCACTGTTGTCCGCCCGTACCACACCAATTGTCAGAATCAAGCTCTCAGACAACTAAGAAAGTGCCAGATGCAAGGCGCAAGAAAAAGGTTGGAACGAAGCGTATATTGACATACGTGAGTTTCAACCTTTTTCGCAGCAACGCCGCAGATGGTGCTTTCTTAGTTGTCTGACGTTACATTTTGTTGACAGCCGCATACATTCATGACAGAACGCTCTCAGCTTAACACCGTTAAGCACAGGAGAATCAACCATGAATGCTACTTCAAAAACAATAGATACGCCGCAGCAGCCCTTGCGCATGCTAATTCTGGACGCTGCCCGCAAGCTCTTTGCCGAGCACGGGTACGCGCAGGTTTCCATGCGTAAGCTGGCTACCACCATCGGCTATTCGCCCACTACTATTTATCATCATTTTAAAGATAAAAAAGAACTCTTCCTCTGCCTTACCGAAGAGACTTACCGGGATTTCCTACATCGCATAAACCGAATCATCGCTACTACGCCTCCCCCGCGTGAGGCTTTAAAAAATATTCTCTATACCCTTGTGGACATGGGCCTTGAAAACCCCAGTGCCTACCGGGTGGGCTTTATGATGGAAAGCGACCTCTGGAAGGACCACGATTCACACTTCCAGCACAATCCACTTGGCAAGACCATGTATAATCGCATCAATAAATGCGTAAAGGATTGCCTACCTGCCAATTCTTCCGACGAAGAAATTCTAGTCACCGCCAACTCAGTGGTCGCCGCCACCCACGGACTGACCTCCCTTTTGATCACCTATCCCACTTTTGAATGGGGTCCGCTTGATAGGTTAAAATCGCAGGTAATTGACTCCGCTGTTGACGCCATCGGCTGATTACTATAATCGAACAAATCTTTTTCGCACGGGTCGGATAAAATCCGCTTATATAAAGGAATTCACCATGAACAAGAAAACCGCCATGAAAATAAACAAGAAGGCCAAAAACCACGTTGTATCGCTCCTGCGGCCCAAGGACGCCCTGAACCGGGTAATGAAACGGTTCCGCTCCCTGCAATCCCCTGAAGGATACTGGGTTTTCGCACTTGAAGCGGATGTAACCATCCCTTCCGAATACATCATGTTCAATAGATTTCTGGGCCGCAAGATGGATAAAGGCCTTGCTGAAAGGCTGGGCAACTACATCCGCGCCAAACAGATGCCCGATGGCGGCTGGCCCCTGCATGATAATGACGGCCCGGTGAACATCAGTGCTTCAGTCAAAGCATACATGGCCCTCAAAATTCTCGGCGATAACAAAGATGCGGAACACATGGTCCGAGCCCGCCAGATCATCCTTGCCAAGGGCGGAGCGGAAACGTCCAATGTTTTCACCCGCATCTGCCTTGCCACCTTCGGCCAGATTCCGTGGCACTGCCCCCCGGCCATGCCCATTGAAATCGTGCTGCTGCCTAAATGGTTCTTTTTCCATCTGGATAAAGTATCCTACTGGTCCCGCTCGGTTATCTATCCGCTACTGATCATTTACGCCAAGCAGCCGGTCTGCCGCTTGCGTCCCGAAGAAGCTGTGCCTGAACTCTTCTGCAAACCAGCGGAAGAACACATTCATATAGATAAGTTCCGTGATAAAGGCTGGCGCAAAAATCTTTTCATCCTGCTGGACCGCGTACTCAAGCGGACCATGCATCTGGTGCCCAAGTCCATCAACAAAAAGGCCCTGAACTTTGCGGAAAAATGGACCCGCGAACACATGGCCGGACGCGGCGGCATCGGTGCTATCTTCCCGGCAATGGCTAATGCAGTCACAGCCATGCACCTGCTCAGATACGATGAATCGGACCCGGATTTCGCACGCGGCATGCAGTCTGTGGACGATCTCATGGTCGATAAATTCCACGTGCCTGAAAAATCTCCGTGGGAACACACTGTAATCACAGGTGGCGCAGAGCTTTCTGCTGCACCGGAACTGGATCTTTCCCCCAACCACGGAACTGCGGAGAACCTTGAACAGGCCATGTGCCAGCCCTGCAACTCTCCCATCTGGGATACCTGTTTGGCCCTTTCAGCCATGATGGAAGCGGGCGAAGATCATGACAGCAAATGCACTCAGCAGTCCCTGAAATGGCTCTGGGATCAGCAGATTTTCTTCCGTGGCGACTGGATTTCCAAAGCCCCCAAGCTTGAAGGCGGTGGCTGGGCTTTCCAGTTCGAGAACACCTTCTACCCGGACCTTGATGACACCGCCATGGTACTCATGGCCATGTGCCGCGCCGGGGTTCTGGATCAGCCCGAGCACAACGAAAATTTCGTCAAGGGCGTAAACTGGCTCATCGGCATGCAGTCCTCCAACGGCGGCTGGGCAGCATTCGATATCGACAACTGCGCTGAGTACCTGAACGACATCCCCTTTGCGGATCACGGAGCCCTGCTCGACCCGCCCACTTCAGATCTGACAGCCCGTGTTATCGAGCTGCTGGGCGTAATCGGTTACGACAAGAGCTTCCGCCCCATCAAGGACGGTATTGAATTCCTGAAAAAAGAACAGGAAGACGACGGTTCATGGTTCGGTCGCTGGGGTGTTAACTATATTTATGGAACATGGTCCGTGCTTTGCGGTCTGCGTCAGGCCGGGGAAGACATGAATTCTTCCTACGTCTGCAAGGCTGTGGAATGGTTTGAAAACCACCAGAACAAAGACGGCGGCTGGGGTGAATCCTGCCTGAGCTACAACGATAAGAATTACGCCGGGCTTGGTGATTCCACCGCCTCCCAGACCTCATGGGCCCTGCTGGGACTCATGGCAGCCGGACGGGTAAACTCCAAGGCTGTCAGCCGAGGCGTCCGTTACCTGCTGGATACTCAGAAAGAGGACGGCAGCTGGGATGAAACCCTGTACACCGGAACCGGATTCCCGCGTGTATTCTACCTGCGCTATCACGGCTACTCCCAATACTTCCCCATGTGGGCGCTGGGCGTGTACCAGCGATTCTCAGCAGAGGAAGACACCAAACAGATCATGATGCGCCGCACTTCTCCGCTTGACCTCGGCAGGAAGTGGTAGAAATGAACAACGGTTCACTTCTGATCAGCAACACGGTCCCGGCCTATGAAACAGGCCCTGATGACCGCATGCACTGCCACTGGCTCATGTGCAGATTGCAAGAGGCCGCCACTGCCCATGCCGACTCTCTGGGATTCGGTATTAAAGATATGGCGGAGCTGAACTGCTTCTGGGTGCTGACCTCCATGCGCATAGAGATCGAGGAACTTCCATTACGCGAAAAGACATTTTCCCTGACCACATGGTCACGGGGAGCAAAGAAACTGCGTGCCTTCCGCGAGTTTTCCGGCTGTGATGAAAACGGTCGCGAGATCGTCCGCGCCTCTTCCGAATGGATGGTGCTGAACGCTGAAACGCGCAGGCCCATAGCCATCGACCAGCGACTAAATCTGCATGCGCAGGATCGCTGTGTATTCCCTGATGCAATGAAACGGCTGCGTCCGGGCACACCTGAAAAGGAAATACGTTCCCTAAACGTAGGCTACAGTTCCCTCGATGCCAATGGTCACGTCAACAACACCGAATACCTGCGCTGGTCCTTTGACAGTTTGCGTCAAAAAGGATTTGACCAAAACAAAGTCAGCTCCATCCGCATCGCCTTCTTGTCTGAAGTCTTTGAGGGCAACTCTATAAACTTGATGGATTGTGGCTGTGAAAATGGCGGGTTTGAATTGATCGGATTGAATGAGACTGAAGGAAAAGCTGCTTTTGCCATAAAAGTTGAATAGACAATTTATTTATAGATAAAGATTAGAAACTCAGGATGCGATGTTCGTATCCTGAGCTTTTTTGTGCAGACATCACCACACCAGGATGATACAAAAAAGGATGCGTAAACCTCTCCAAACCATCCTGATCAAACCGGCAGGACCGGACTGCAACATGGCCTGCACCTATTGTTTCTATCTGAAAAAAAACGAACTATTTAATGATAGCCCGATCCATCGCATGTCTGGGGATGTACTGGAAGAGCTGATTCGCCAAACCATGGAGCAATCGGATAATCAGGTCAATTTTATCTGGCAGGGCGGAGAACCTACGTTGATGGGGCTGGAATTCTACCAAAAATGCGTTGCGTTGCAGCAACGCTTCGGGCGTGGGCAAATGGTAGGCAACGGACTACAGACCAACGGTTTGCTCATTAACGATGAATGGGTAGATTTCCTTAAATCATACAACTGGCTCGTAGGTTTGTCTCTGGACGGCCCGGAGCACGTGCACGACCACTACCGCAAAAGCCGAAACGGAAACGGCACTTGGAAAAATGTCGTAGCCAATGCCGAAAAAATGCTTGTCGCCGATCTGGCAGTAAACGCACTCATTGTTGTAAACGATCACACGGTTCGTTTTCCAGACGAGATATACCAGTTTCATAAATATCTTGGTTTAACTCATATGCAATTCATCCCCTGTGTGGAAACGGACAACAACGATCCCTCCTGTCTATCATCTTTCTCAGTTCCTGCCGAAGAATACGGCTCTTTTCTATGCCGCATTTTCGACCTTTGGATGGAAGATTTTTCAGGCCTTACGCCTACCACTTCTGTACGCATGTTTGATTCATTATTTCATCATTACATAGGGCACCCTCCGCCGGAATGCACCCTGCTGGATGAATGCGGAACCTATGTGGTGGTGGAGCACAACGGCGATGTCTTTTCCTGCGACTTCTTTGTTCAGCCGGAATGGTATCTCGGGAGTCTGAAAGATTCCAGCCTGTCTGATATGCTGAATTCCGGTAGGCAACAGACTTTCGGTTGTAGAAAAGCCAATCTGCCAAACCAGTGTATCCACTGCTGCTGGCTACCTCTCTGCCGGGGCGGATGTCCCAAGGACCGATTTACAACTGAGGACGGAAATGCCTTCAACCATCTATGCCCGGCATACAAGATGTTCTTTGAATATTCAGACAAAAGATTCCGCCAGTTATCCCAAGAATGGAAAAAACAATATTCTGCCATGCAGGCGAAAAGCCGCGACACAGAAAAGAGCTCCAACAAACTCGGTAGAAATCAGCCCTGCCCCTGCGGAAGCGGGAAAAAGTATAAGCGGTGCTGCGGAGCATAATTAATAAAACTTGCACCTATTCATCATTTTCACGTATAGTGGTTTTAAGTATAAGGAGCGGGCAATGAAAGAAAAAACACGGCGTGAATTCTTGAAAGACGGACTTGCACTCACGGCAGGGGCTGTGGCCTCCGGCGTGCTGGCTGACACCAAAGTAGCCTCGGCAAAATCCACAAGCAAAGGCGAAAAAAAAACCTCAGCAAAAAAGACCGGGAAGAAACGCCCCAACATCATGCTGATCATCACCGATCAGCAACGGCAGTCCCAGCACTGGCCCACTGGATGGATTGAAGAACATATGCCCAGTATGGCGCGTTTGCAGCAGAACGGCGTGACTTTTACCAACAACTTTACGGCAGCATCTGCATGTTCTCCCAGCCGTGCAAGCTTCCTGACCGGTGTTTATCCAAGTGTTCACGGCGTAACACAGGTTCCGCCCAAGCCTCCTCTAAGCAGTGATATCACCAATATATTCAAGTTGGTAGAAGAAGCCGGATACGACGTAGCTTATAAAGGCAAAATGCATCTATTCACCCCGCAGAGCAATCCTTCCACAGACAATTTCACCAGCTACGATATCAAATGGGCCTCGGACAACTACAGTGCCCACCGCTGGAATCCACCGGATTGTGCAGTAGACATCGGCGGCAACCCATGGATCGGCGGGGGAACTCCAAGCAACGACCAGCGCTTTGTTGATGGAGTACCGGATACTTACAACCGCATGACACCCGCCATAACCAAGGGCGAGACTATTTTCGAATATCTGGACAACCATGATCCAGAAAGAGACAAACCTTTTCTAATGGTCGCCTCCTTCGGCAACCCGCACGACATCAGTGCTTGGCCCGATCAGGGTAAATGGGGTTACCCCAAGGAAGACTATGCAGATCTCACGGAAATCAACCTGCCGCCAAACTATAATGACAATCTGGATGAAAAACCGTCCGCTCAAAAGGAATACCAAAAACTCTGCGACAAGGTATCCAGCTGTCCCACGAAAAAAGACCGCGTAGGATTCTGCCGCTTCTATGCCCACCTGCATAGAGTGGTCGACAAACAGATTTCAGCAGTTCTGGATAAACTCGAAGAAAAGGGACTCACAGAGGATACCGTCATTTTCCGTTTCGCAGACCATGGAGAGCAAAGCTGGTCCCACCAAATGATCCAGAAAGGAGTCAACAGCTATCAGGAAACCATCAATGTCCCGCTAATCATCTCCAATCCGAAACTTTTTCCAAAAGGAAAGAAAACCGAATCCTTCTCAAGCCTGATCGATCTGGTTCCCACCGTGTCTGAACTGACCGGAGCCGCTACTCCTGAAGAGCTGAAGAAAGCGGGCATCCTTGGCAAGTCACTTGTTCCAGTAATGGACGATCCCAAGACTAGCGTACGAGACCGGATAATGTTCTTCACTGAGGACTGTGAATCACTCTTTGAAGGACTTCTCGGGATAAACAATGTCTATGAGACAATACCGGGGAAAATCCGCAGCATCCGTTACAAGAACTGGATGTACGCTGTATACTTCACAAATAAAGGCAGCAAACTTGAGTATGAGTTGTACAATCTGAGCGATGATCCGGGACAGATGATCAATCTGGCTTGGGGATCACGAAAAAAAGCCAACCTTGTCCGGATGCAGAAGCTGCATGACATGCTGACAGCTGAACTGGTCACCTACAAGGCTCTGCCTAATGGGTTCCAGTGGCCTACAAAGACAGGAACCGAATCCGTATAGTTCTGTTAACGGCATACGAATATAAGTATGAGATAATTCCCTATTCACTTTCCTAGAAGGCCGAGTTGCAAGAAGTTCAACGGGACGTAAAAAAGTAAAATTGATTCAGTTAGTTAAATATTAATAATTAAAGCTCAGGATGCGTTCTTCGTATCCTGAGCTTTTTTTATGCAATTGAAAATTCAGTCCATCATTTTTTAAATATTACCAGTTAAAACATAGTTACCTAGCACATTAATTCTCTGCTCGAAATCAACAATCAGTTGATGTTACCACGGTAACATGTTACCAAAAACACCTTATTATTAACATTTTTCAAGGATTAAAAGACATGAACAGAGACTTTAAGCTGCTTTTAGGTGGGCAACTTGTTTCACAGGTAGGCGACAAATTTCATATGATTGCATTGGCGTTATGGGTACTGGAGACTACCGGATCATCAGCAAAAATGGGTACAGTACTGGCAGCCTCAATGATCCCGGGCCTTATACTGGGCTTGTTTTCAGGTGTCGTCATTGACCGCTATCCAAGGAAGATTATCATCGTCGGCACAGATATAATCCGCGGACTGGTTCTATTGATTTTTGCATGGATGATGGCCTCGGGACAGATGAACTTTTACCTGATTCTGATCCTGCAAGTGATCTTGTCCATTAATGCGGCTTTCTTTGATCCCGCAATTCCATCGATTATTCCCCAGATCGTAAAAAAAAAACAATTAAGCAAAGCCAATGCCTTGCACCAGAGCGTATACAGCTTTGCCATGATCGGTGGAGCTATCTTGGGAGGTGTTGCAGTGGGCGCACTCGGGTATGTGTGGGTATTTGCGCTAGACGGCATCTCATTTCTAATCTCAGCGGGATTTGAATCCCTGATCAGGATTCCTAAAATCTCGAAAGAGAAATTCAAAGGAAGTTTTAAGAGAGACTTAATAGACGGATACTCATACCTTTTCAGCAGCAGATCACTGCTGATAGTACTGTTCCTAGTGATGCTCATTCACTTCTTCGTAGGTGGCATAGAAGTTTTCATGCCGATCATTGCCCAACACACAGAAAACGGACCTCAGGCACTGGGAGCATTTCAGGCGGCATTAGGTGCGGGAATTCTTGTAATGTCCCTAATACTCAGTCGTTTTACAATTTCAGGAAAAGAGAAAAACACTTTATTTTCATCCGTTATAGCTATGGGAGGTGTTCAGATTCTTACATGGTTTATTTCACCCGCAAACAAGATGGCAACAGCAGGCTATGCTGTTTGCTTCTTCCTTTGGGGAGCAGCAATGATCAGAGCCGCAGTTTCCTTCAAGACCATACTTCAGACCTATGTTGACAACACTTATGGTGGACGAATCTTTGCTGTGGCGTCAACAATCGGAAACGCGTCAATCCCCGCAGCAATGATAATATTCGGACTGCTGTTGGACTACACTGACTACTCAAATCTTCTTCCAATTTCAGGATTTGCCTTGACAGTACTAGGCCTGATCGCTTTTGTTCTATTCAAGGAGGAAAGACATGACACGGAAAAATGCAGCGCCCGAAGCACGGAAGGTGCATCGGGTTCAAACCGGGGTGAGACTTGAAAAAAGACTGCTTAAGGTTCTAAAAGGACTTGCTGAATACCATGACATAAGCCTAGGGGACCTAATTGAAGGTATCGTGCTCCATTCCTTTGACGGCAAACCCCCTTTCAATGAAAACAACCTGCAACGCATACAAGACCTAAAAAAGATATATGAACTTGATTTGACAAGTGAGGACTCCCATAACCTGACAGAACTTTAAGATGTTAAGTCACGGACCGCTGAACACGCTCGTCTTTTGGTAAAGACGGGCGTGTTCAAATCCAGACAGGAAAATAAGCTCATTCCGCAATTCGCAAGCTGAGCTAAATGCAGTTACATCTCTTCATACATATTCCCACCTCCCTAATCACAATAAATACGCGAAAATAGACGGTTAATGCGCTATCCAGCTTGACTTCCCATCATTTGTCAGCTAAATATACCGCCTTTCGTGCAGTAATATTATTGCGCGCTCTTTATGATGTACTAGGTCTTCGCCTTTTATGAATTCAAGGATAATAGTGAGTTGCAAGGGCAACATTATTATCCCCGCGACGACATTTTTATGCTTGTCCGGCTTGCCGGGCATTTAACAATTTTTCCGCAAAGAGAGAATGGATTATGCAAGTTGCAGGTAAAGAACTTGAGGTTCAGCAGGGTGCGCTTTGCGGCGAGGTCCTCAAAGAGGCCTTGTCCAAGAAGCAGTTCAAGAACGTTGTAGTTGCCAAAAGTGGCGAAACGCTTCTTGACCTCACCACCACCGTGCCTGCCGACTGTACCGACCTTGAGCCGGTAATGGCTGACTCCGTAGAAGGTCTGGAAGTAATCCGCCACTCCACTGCACACCTTATGGCTGAAGCAGTGAAGAAGCTCTTCCCCACAGCCAAAGTAACCATCGGCCCCTCCATTGCCAGCGGCTTCTACTATGACTTCGATTACGAACGCCCCTTCACTCCTGAAGATCTGGAGGCCATCGAAGCCGAAATGCTGCGCCGTGTGGGTGCCAACGAAGAATTTACCTGCGAAGTGCTTTCCAGCGCAGATGCACTTAAAAAGTTCGAAGGAATGGGCGAAGATTACAAGATCGAACTGATCAACGACTTGGGCGAAGAAACAGTTTCCGTATACACCAACGGTGAATTTGCAGATCTCTGCCGTGGCCCCCACGTGGCCCGCACAGGCATGCTTAAGGCTTTCAAGCTGCTCTCCGTCGCAGGTGCATACTGGCGCGGCGATGAAAACCGCCAGCAGTTGCAGCGTATTTACGGAACCGCTTTCCCCGATCCCAAGTCGCTGAAAAAACATCTTGCCCAGCTTGAAGAAGCTAAAAAACGCGACCACCGCAAACTGGGAACTCAGCTTGATCTCTTTTCCGTCAGCCCTGAAGTGGGTGCGGGTATGATCATCTGGCATCCTAAAGGAGCACTGGTCCGGGCCATCCTTGAAGACTTTGAACGCAAGGAACACCTCAAACGCGGTTACCAGTTCGTACAGGGCCCACTCATTCTCAAGCGCGAGCTTTGGGAAAAATCAGGCCACTACGACAACTACCGCGAGAACATGTATTTCACTGAGATTGATGAGCAGTCCTACGGCATCAAGCCCATGAACTGTCTCTCTCACATGCTGGTATTCAAATCCAGACTGCGCAGCTACCGCGACATGCCCCAGCGTTATTTTGAGCTGGGTGTGGTCCACCGCCATGAAAAATCCGGAGTGCTGCACGGTTTACTCCGCGTGCGCTCATTCACTCAGGATGATGCCCACCTCATCTGCCGCCCTGATCAGCTCAGAGACGAAATTATCGGAGTTGCAAAATTCGTCGGCGATGTGATGGATCTATTCGGATTTGAATACGAAGCGGAAGTCAGCACCAAGCCTGAAAAGGCCATCGGCTCTGATGAAGATTGGGACAGAGCAACCAACGCACTTGAAGACGCACTCAATGAAATGGGTATGGAATACTCAATCAATGAAGGCGACGGTGCTTTCTACGGTCCCAAAATTGATATTATTATTAAAGATGCACTTGAACGTCGCTGGCAATGTGCTACAATCCAGTGTGACTTTACCTTGCCAGAGCGGTTTGACTTAAGCTATGTGGGCGAAGATGGTGAGCGTCACAGACCTGTAATGCTCCACCGGGTAATCCTCGGTTCCATCGAACGTTTCATCGGAGTTC
This sequence comes from Marinifilum sp. JC120, assembly GCA_004923195.1. Classification (NCBI taxonomy): domain Bacteria; kingdom Pseudomonadati; phylum Bacteroidota; class Bacteroidia; order Marinilabiliales; family Marinifilaceae; genus Marinifilum; species Marinifilum sp. JC120. The sequence continues at coordinate 520,455 of RDSB01000001.1, forward strand.
TACTTGAACATACCGGTGGCGCACTGCCTGCATGGCTATCCCCTGTTCAGGCAAAAATTCTCACTGTTACCGACTCTCAGAACGAATTTGCACAAAAAGTCTTGCAGTTTCTGCAAGAAAAGGGCATTCGTGCCGAGGTTGATCATCGCAATGAGAAACTGGGCTACAAAGTTCGGGAGGCCCAGCTTGATAAAATCCCGTTCATGTTAGTAATTGGCGACAAAGAAGTCGCTGCGGAATCGGTCAATGTAAGGGCCCGCGACGGGGAAGACCCCGGACTTAAGTCTATTGAAGACGCGGCAGAGCTTATTTCGACCGCCATTAACGAACCATTCAAACGCGGAGGCATGAGCTATAGCTTTTCATAGAGACAGGCGTCCCTATCGCAGGGATGACGGTGCCCGCCGAAACGAGCGCATTAGAGTTCCCAGGGTCATGGTTATTGACGACGAAGGCAATCAGTTGGGAGAACTTCCCACACGTGAAGCCCTTGAAATCGCACAGGACCGGGGTCTTGATTTGGTTGAAGTTGCAGAAAAGGCTGATCCGCCTGTTTGCAAGATTATGGACTATGGTAAGTTCAAATATCAGCAGCAGAAGCGTAAGCAGGAAGCCAAAAAGAAGCAGACTGTAATCCAGATCAAGGAAGTCAAGTTTCGCCCCAAGACAGACGAGCACGATTACCAGACAAAGCTCAAGCACATCCGTCGGTTTCTCGAAGGCGGCGATAGGTGCAAAGTCACTATATTTTTCAGGGGCCGAGAAATTGTCCATAAGGACAGAGGGTTAACTGTTCTGGAGCGAGTCAAAGAGGATACCATGGAGATTGCCAAGATGGAGCAAGCCCCAAGGTCCGAAGGCCGCACCATGAACATGATGTTGGCTCCTATTAAAAAATAAGGTCTTTGCCAGCTTAACAGCTGGTATTCCCTAGGAGGATAAAATGCCTAAAATGAAGACTAGAAGAGGCGCTGCTAAGCGTTTCTCCAAGACTGGTAGTGGAAAATTCAAACGTCGTCGTCAGGGTCTGCGTCATATCCTGACTAAGAAGAACGCAAAACGCAAAAGCAGACTGGGTCAGAGCACTACAGTTGACAGCGCCAACATCGGCCAGGTCAAACGTATGCTTCCCTACGCTTAATTGCGATTTGTTAAGAATTATTATTAAAGAACACTCCTGTCCACGGAACTACGTTCGTGGCTGGTTTTAGATACATTCCCCAGGAGGAATAACATGAGAGTAAAACGTGGTGTAGCCGCTAAGAAGCGTCACAAAAAATATTTAAAAATGGCCAAGGGTTTCCGTGGTTCCGGATCAACCCTTTACCGCACCGCCAGAGAGCGCGTTGAGCGTTCACTCTGCATGGCTTACGTTGGTCGTAAGCTGCGCAAACGCGACATGCGTAAACTCTGGATTCAGCGCATTAACGCAGCAGCACGCCTGAACGGTCTGTCTTACAGCCGTCTTATTCACGGCCTCTCCCTCGCCGGTGTTGCTCTGAACCGTAAAGTTCTCGCCGACCTCGCTGTTAACGATGCTCCTGCATTCGCTAAAGTCGTCGAGACCGCTAAAGCTCAGGTTAGCTAAAGTGTCGGACGTAAAGTCCCTGTTACAGGAACTTGAAGGCCTGGTCCCGGAGTGCGAAGCACGCCTGGATCAGGCTTCTTTGTCTGAACTGGAAGGCATTAAAATCGACATGCTCGGCCGCAAGGGCCGTGTTGCTAAAATCATGTCCGGTCTGCCCGCACTTCCTAACGAAGACAAACCTGTTGCAGGTAAAAAAGCCAATGAAGTAAAGGCCACTCTCACCGAGCTCATCGAGGGAAAGCAGAGCCAGCTTGAAAAAGCCGCCACCGCTGAGAGCCTGTCCCGTTTCGACCCCACCATGCCCGGACGCAAACCAGCTGAAGGTTCGCTCCACCCGGTCACCCTCGTCATGGACGAGATCTGTGACGTATTTATCGGGCTGGGATTTGAAGTCGTAACCGGACCCGAAGTTGAAAACGACTGGTACAACTTCGAAGCACTGAACATTCCGCCGGAACACCCCGCGCGCGACATGCAGGACACCCTGTACATCTCAGAGTCCATCCTGCTACGCACCCACACCTCCCCCTTGCAGATCCGCACCATGAAGGACAGAAATCCTCCGCTGGCAGCAATCGCACCGGGTAAGGTTTACCGCAGGGATTCCGACCTGACCCATACCCCCATGTTCCACCAGATTGAAGGTTTTCTGGTTGACCAGAACGTCAGCATGGCGGACCTCAGGGGAACCTTGACCGCATTCGTCCACCAGCTATTCGGACCTAAGACTGACGTACGTTTCCGCCCCAGCTTCTTTCCCTTTACCGAACCCAGCGCGGAAGTTGATATCTCCTGCGTAATGTGCGGCGGCAAAGGAACCATCGACGGCAAGCCTTGCCGTGTATGTAAGCAGACCGGTTGGGTGGAAATCCTCGGTTGCGGCATGATGGACCCCAACGTAATGAAAGCAGTTGATTACGACACCGAAAAATACTCCGGTTTCGCATTCGGACTCGGCATTGAACGCGTAGCCATGCTCAAATACGGCATCGGCGACCTGCGCATGTTCTTTGAAAACGACATCCGATTCCTCGAACAGTTTTCCTAATATATACGCAGTAAATACTGCTGGAGGCTTAAATGCTTTTAAGCATGCAATGGCTGCGGGATTTCGTTCCTTATGAGGGCGAAATTCAGGAGCTTGGCGACAGGCTGACCATGCTCGGCCTTGAGCTTGAAGAAATTTTCAATCCTTTTGAAGCAATTAAAGACATCGTCGTCGGGCATGTTGTGGAGTGCGACAAGCACCCCGAGGCCGACAAACTGTCTGTTTGTAAAGTAGACGTCGGTGACGGCGATCTTCTTGATATCGTTTGCGGCGCACCCAACGTAACCAAAGGCATAAACGTGCCTGTGGCCAAAGTCGGCGTGACCATGCCCGGTGATTTCAAAATCAAGAAGGCAAAACTTCGCGGCGTTAAATCCCACGGCATGATCTGCTCCGAGCGCGAACTGGAACTCTCCGAAGAGCACGACGGCATCATGATCCTGCCCGAGGGACTTACTCCCGGCGCGAAATTCACCGAAGCCATGAACATGGAAGATACAGTCATGGATCTGGGGATTACCCCCAACCGTGCTGACTGCCTATCCATGCTCGGTATCGCCCGTGAAGCCTCGCTGGCATTCGACCTGCCCATCAACATGCCTAAACTCAACCTTGTTGAGAACGGTGGCAATGCGGCAGATATGCTGGGAATTGAAATCGACGATCCCGACCTCTGCCCGCTTTACCAGGCCAGAATCCTGCAAGGCGCAAAGATCGCACCTTCCCCGGATTGGATGCGTTACCGTCTCCTTTCCGTAGGCGTACGTCCCATCAGCAACATTGTTGACGTGACCAACTACGTTCTTTTCGAACTTGGCCAGCCCCTGCACTCCTTTGACGCAGACCTGCTCAAGGGCGACAAAATCCGCGTAGGCCTTGCTCCCGAAGGAACCAAATTCACCACTCTTGATGAACAGGAACGTAAGCTTATAGGCTCCGACCTGCTTATCTGGGATGCTGAACGTCCGGTAGCACTTGCAGGCGTTATGGGCGGCATGAACTCCGAGATTCACGACGGCTCCACCAACGTGGTCCTCGAATCCGCTGTGTTCCGCCCCGGCCTCGTGCGCAAGACCGCCCGCCGTCTGGCACTGCCTTCTGAAGCTTCCTACCGCTTCGAACGCGGCGTGGACCAGCAGATGAATACCTTTGCCATGGACCGTGCAGCTCAGCTCATGAGTGAACTGTCCGGTGCAAAAATTGTTTCCGGCGTGGCTAAGAACGAACCCAAGCCTTGGCAGGACCGTACCCACGATTACCGCCACAAACGCTGCAACAGCTGGCTTGGTCTGAACCTTGAGCCTGAATTCAGTAAAAAAGCTTTCTCCCTCATGGGACTGGAAGTTAACGATAATGATGCGGATTGCTGGAAAGTATCCACTCCCTCCTACAGACTGGACCTCGAACGCGAGGCCGATCTGTACGAAGAAGTAGCCCGCTACTTCGGCATGGATAAGATTCCTTCCGTACTGCCCCGCATCTCCAAGACCTTTGACGCTTCCGTTATTGCGGAAACCCCTTACGGCTTTTACCGCCGTATTAAGAACTGGGGTCGTGGTGTCGGTCTGCACGAAGCCATCAACTACAGCTTCGTAGGTGATGATGATCTCGACCTGCTGGGCCTTCCCAAAGAAGGCCGTGTGAACATCGCCAACCCCCTTAGCGAAGACCAGAACGTCATGCGTACCGAGCTGGCTCCCGGCCTGCTCAACACCGTGCGTCACAACCTCGCACAGGGCAACACCCACATCCGGGTGTTCGAAATTGCCAAGAAGTTCATCAAAGACGAAACTTCCGACACCGAAACCCGCGAGCAGACCCGTCTGGGCATCATGCTTAACGGTCCCCGTTCAGGTGCCGAATGGCCTAACGAACAGGGCGATGCCGACTACATGGATGTAAAAGGCCTTGTTGAACACCTGCTGCACGATCTCAAACTGGGCGAAGCAACCTTCTCCCTTGCTGAAGATCACAGCTACCTCGAGCCTTGTGTGAACATCACTCTCGGTGAGCAGAAAATCGGTTTCATGGGCATGGTCAAGGCAGATATTGCCGACAAGTACCACGCCAAGAAAGAGGTTTGGATGGCCGACCTCAACGCCGACCTGCTGCGCGAGATCGTCATGGCACACGAGATCAAATTCGAAACACTGCCGGTATTCCCGCCGTCCAGACGTGACGTGACCGCAATCGGTCCCGTTTCCCTGCACGCGGAAACAATCAAGGAAGCGATCCTCGGCCTCAGACTGCCGCTGATTGAATCAGTTGAACTGGTCAATGTCTTCGTACCCGAAGGACAGGAAGATGAGCGCAACCTCTCCTTCCGCATCACCTACCGCCACGGCCAGAAAACCCTGACCGACAAAGCTGTAGACAAAGAGCACAAGAAGGTGCTCGCAGGACTTGAAAAGTCCCTGCCTGTACGTTTCTAGTCTTCTGATACTGACTAATTTAAAAGGCCCGGCTGAACATGTTCAGCCGGGCCTTTTTTGATTATAAATTGTACATGATTCTCCTCTTTTACGTAACATTAGACTGTTAATTTAATTTGAATCTAATGTTCGCTAATAATCCCTACACTCAGACAACTCAGGAGAAATCATGAAAAAAACTTTTATCGCACTGCTCTGTGCCGCGTCTTTAACCGCCACTGCCGGAATTTGCAGCGCGGCAGGAATCAAACTGGTTAAGGCCGGAACTTATCACACCGGTGCTTTTGACGAATCCGCCGCTGAAATTGTCAGCTTTGATCCTGCCAGCATGCAGGCTTTTGTTGTCAACGGCGACAGCAAAGCCATTGATATTTTGAATATTAGCAATGTAAACAAGCCCGCTCTGGTCGACTCCATCAGTGTAAAAAAATACGGCAAGGGCGCTAACAGCGTTGCTGTAAAAAAAGGTCTTGTGGCCGCGGCTGTCGAAGCTACCCCCAAGCAGAATACCGGTAAAATCGTGGTCATGAATACAGCTGGTGACGTAAAGGCCGTCTTTCCTGCCGGAGCATTGCCCGACATGGTTACCTTTACCCCCGATGGTAAACACATCATTTCCGCCAACGAAGGTGAGCCTAACGACAAGTATGACAATGACCCTGAAGGTTCCGTGACTATTATTAATATTTCCAAAGGGCTGAAGAAAGCAGTCGTAAAACAGGTCCGCTTTGACGGTTACAACTCAAAAAAAACTGAACTTCAGAAAAAAGGTGTCCGCATCTCCCATCCCAAGGCTACTGTAGCTCAGGACCTTGAACCTGAATATCTGGCTGTTTCTCCAGACTCCAAAACCGTCTTCGTTTCCCTGCAGGAAAATAACGCCATTGCTGTAATTGATATTGCATCCGGTAAAATCAAAGACATTTTTCCTCTGGGGCTTAAAGACTGGGCTGCTCATAAAAATGTTTTCGATGCCAGTAACAAAGATGGTGGTATCATGCTTAAATCTTGGCAGGTGTTCGGTTGTTACATGCCCGACTCCATCGCCTCTTATAAAGCCGGTGGTAAAACTTATATTGTCACCGCTAACGAAGGTGACGGACGCGAGTACGGCGAAGATGACGATCACATTTCATACGTAGATGAAGTCCGCGCAGGCAAAGCCAAGCTCGATGCAAAGGCCTTCCCCAATGCGGCAGAACTTCAGGAAAAGAAAAATCTTGGCCGTCTCAAAGTGATCAAGGATCTTTCCGATACCGACGGTGACGGAGATTTAGACCGTCTGGTAGCTTTCGGTGCGCGCTCCTTCTCCATCTACTCCGAGGATGGAAAACTGGTTTATGATTCCGGCGATGATTTCGAGAAAATTACCGCCAAAACGGTTCCTGAAGGCTTCAACGCTTCAAATGACGATAATGAAATGGATGACCGCAGCGACGACAAAGGCCCGGAACCTGAAGGTGTCACAGTCGGTGAAATAGACGGCAGAGCCTATGCTTTTGTCGGACTCGAACGCATCGGTGGAATCATGGTCTACGACATCACCGACCCGAAGAACCCCACATTCGTACAGTATGAGTTGAACCGTGATTTCAGCAAGGACGTAAAAAGTAAAGAAGCCGGAGACCTCGGCCCTGAAGGTCTTTGTTTCGTTTCCGCAGCTGACAGCCCCAGCGGCAAACCCCTTGTAATCGTCGGCAGTGAAGTAAGCGGCACCACCACCGTTTATGAAATAGAAAAAATTAACAACACCCCGTAGAATTGAAAAGAATAACCGCAATGTTGGTATGTATACCAACATTGCGGTTTCGTTTTTCTGTTCTAAAGAACAATACAGCTTACTTTATTTTCCGACTGTCCGCCATGGTTGATCAGCTAGACGGGCTTGATACCGGGCAGAACATTGCCACCAAATAAGCCGTCCCCATCGCCCCGACCAAATTTATCAACACAAATGCCGTGGAAAACTGCCAGCCGAAATAGGCCAGCATTATAGGCAGGAGGACTGGCTTAACAGAACGGCAACCAATGAAGTTGGCGATGATGAATATGGATGCGCCCTTCTCTTTCAAATCCTTGAATAACGGATACCATGCGTAGATTGGTCCCATTGAGATGATGCCCGCCAGCCCGGAAAGAAAAACTCCCTTGATTCCAGTCTTGTTGCCGAGAAACCGGGCTACAGATGCCGGATTTAAATAGCGGTTAATGAGCGTCATCATGACCAGCACAATGCATATAGGCAATCCGAGTTGAGTAAAAAGCGTCTTGGAGACTTCAATTGCACGGGCAGTAGATTGAGGATAATGCAACTGACAGAGACCGTAAATACAGATTACACCCAACGGGAAAACCCATGGTTTTATGTGTTTCCAAATGATTTTCATAGCGGACATCACAACAGCCCTCCACAAACAGAAACAGTCAGAGCCATTAATATCGCCATTACAAAACCGCACAAATTGCGCACGATTGCGAACCGACTTCCTAGTGCGGCAGATTCAGCAGGCAGTTGGATCAGGCCGACAGTAACCCAGGCCATCATCAAGGCAATAACGCCGGACTGCTTCACCCCGGCACTGAGCAGGCTGTCACCGATCACGTAACTGTTAACCGGATTCCCTACCAACACACTACCAAGGGCCGCCCCTAAAATTGAATCCTTTAAAACTGAACCGGAAAACATAGACAGCAAAGTTGCCTCAGAGACAAAACCGCGAAACAACCCCAGCAACAAGATAACCCCGATTAGCTTTGGCAGAAGCTGATAAAACTGCCGCAATCCCTTTTGCATGGCAATTTCCCAGAGTTCCCGCTCAGACGATGCTCTAGACTCTACAATCGGACCGTCGCTACTGAGCCCCGTAGATTCGAGATAGTCTGCCACAGCCTCACGGACACAGCCTTTTACTCCGGTTATGATTTCGAGCCCTTTGCCCTTCATAGCACCTACTATGTGCGGAGCCACATACCCTACCAGCAATGCTTCAGCCCCATTACTGACAGCCAGTGAAATAATCGCTACCCCGGCCCCCGGACCGGATGATGGCGGCGGCCCTTCCTTTACCTCAAAAGACATATCTTCAGTTTCAATTATCAATATGTGTGCGGCTGTACCCAGCTTAGGGGCCACCTTTGCATCTAAATCAGGCTCGGAACAAGGAACTACAATTTTCATGATTACCACCAAATATAAAAATATAAAGGTCACGTAAAACATACGCGCAGATAGCAAAAGGCTTCAAGTCATAAACTAACGCTATTTTGACAGAAAATAATTTTTTACCTGACCGGTATCACCGAAGACTGCGATACATATCGCTGATTTTCCCGCTTTACATACACGTCTGGACTTTCCAGCACTCAGGTTGTAATAAGATGAAGTTACGCGAAGAAGCTAAATTAATGAGAAAATAAGCAAAATAGGATCAGACATGGCCAGAAAGACCAAAGAAGAGGCAGAAAAAACACGGCAGGCCCTGCTTGCCTCAGCCTTCAAGGTATTCAACGAAAAAGGATATGCAAAAACCACATTGCAGGATATCGCTGAAGACGCCGGAGTTACCCGCGGAGCGGTTTACTGGCATTTTAAAAACAAAACCGATCTCTTTGAAAAACTTTTTGATTACGCATTTATGCCTGTCCGGGATTTGCTCTTCAGCAGATTTGAAGAAAAACTCGAACCCAAGGAAATGCTGGAAAGCCTGATGCGGGTCTGGATCAGCCATGCCGGTACAGAAGAAAATTTTCGCGCAGCATTCGGCATCATGTTCAACAAGACTGAATGGTCTGAAGAACTCATGCCCTTCAAATTAAAATTCAGGGAATACGAATACAAATTTCTGAAGAGAACCGAAAAAATCATCGAACAGGGCCAAAAAGACGGTGTTTTCAGAAAAGAGCTTAAACCCAAAGTTGCCGCCGCCCAGTATTTTTCAATTTTGCTCGGTCTGGCCCAATACTCTCAGTTTTTCCCGGAAGAAGTTAATATTGACGCTGAATCAGACTCTTTAATCGAAATGTTCATGCACTCATGTTTAAAAGAAAATTAATCATATTCATCACAGGCCTACTGCTTCTTTCCACTTCCGCTTTTGCAGCAGATAAAGAGCTTTTCCCCACCAGCGAATTCAAACTGGGGTATGAAGGCATGTACATGTATTACGATGAACCTAACGTAATGCATGAAAAAGGCATCCTCAACGGCGGATTCGGATCGTGGACCGGATATTTTACCGACTATAACATCATGGTTAATGCCGAGCTTGAAGGCCTTGCCGGCTCACTTAGATACAGCGGCAAATATAGCGACGGCACACCGCTCAAATGCGACACTGACGATTACTTCATTAGCGGACGCGCAACTATCGGCATGGGTATCGACTATGGTCACACAGGGATAACCCCCTATCTTGGCATAGCTGCCCGCTATTGGAATGACGACATTAAAGCCACTGGCGGTTACGAACGCCAGATCAAACAGCTTTACCTGCCTGTAGGTGTAAATATAATCACCAAACTGGATGAAGGCTGGTCCATCGGCGGCACGCTGGAAGGCGATTTGCTGCTGGGCGGAAAGGTTAAAAGCAAACTTTCTGATGTCGGGCCCAATTACGAAGACGTCAACAACACGCAGAAATTTGCTTCCGGTGGCGGTGGACGAGTCTCCGCATTTCTTGAGTACGACTTTGATGACTACGCACTGGGAATGGAACCGTACTTCCGCTACTGGCACATTGAAGACTCAGAGAAAGACACAGTAAGCACCGGAACCTACATGGAACCGAAGAACAAATTCTACATGTCGGGCATGCGGTTGTACGTGAAGTTTTAAACTTCACTAAGAAATAGAATTTAAAATCCCCTGCTGAGGTTATCTCAGCAGGGGATTTCTTATTATTTTGGCCCACCTTTTGCTAATGATAACAGAACTAACGTTTTTCTAACACCAAAATCGACGACAAATTGACCCTGTTTTAGAATATAATTGCAATTTACCTTTGCATAAAGTTTCGTCCTTTTTCGCGATAAACTATCAGGAGCTCACATTGCCAGTACGTACCGAAAATAAATCACTGCGCAAATCACACCGCATAAACCTCCCTGCCACCATTGAAATTGAGGGCCAACGCTATAAAGTCCTTGATTGGTCTCTTAACGGTGTCCGGGCAGAAATATGTAAAGGAATCCTTCCTGAAAACTGGGAGGGAACTGCGTCTTTTTCCTTGCCCCTCAAACATATGGCTCTTTCTTTCGATGCAACAGTTATGCTACGCAGACAAGATAAAGAATCAGCTGGTTTTTCGTTCGAATCTATTTCCGAACAGGGCAAAACCATACTCTCATCCTACGTCAAAGCCAGTATTGAAGGCCAGATAGATGACGTTGAAGGTTTTATTGAAAAAGTCGAGGCCGGTTTCTCTGCCGTTACTACAGAAGCCCCACTCACTCACTCTGAACGTCAGCAGTTCAAACGCAGCTTTTACGGCAGATCGGTACTACTCATGCCCTTCATCATTAGTGCCTTGCTGCTCGTAAGCTTTATTTTTTACAACAGTATCTCTCTTGCGCGCAGTACCCGTGCAGTAGTTTCAGGCGGCCTTATTGACTCTGCAACTGAAATTTCAGCCTTCCTCGACAACATACAGGTGCAGGAAGGACAGACCGTGCAAAAGGGAGACCTGCTCTTTACTCTGGACGACACAGAACTACGCCGCAAAATAGAAGACAGCAAAAATGTAATGGAAATTGAGAAAGAAAAACTGAACTACCTCTATGTCGCACTACAGGAGGAAGCCAAATCAGTAGGAATGTACCGCAAGGCGGCCCAACATGAACTGAAGCGGCTACGTCATAAATTAGACGGTGTTGTCGCTGAAATTGACACCGCCAAAAATGAATTTGACCGGGCCAGTGATCTTGTAAAAGCTGGTGCCACAAGCAAATCTTACTGGGATATACGCAACAAGGATCTGCGTTCGCTTGAGGCTGAAAGAAATGCACTTACTGAACAGCTTCTGCTTGCTGAAGAAAATTCAAAAAGTTCAGAGAACGGGAAATTTTTATCCGATGGCAAAGTTCAGGGCCAAATCCGTGAATTGGAAGCAAAAATTAAAGTTCAAGAACGGATTGTGGAAATGAGCGAACAGGATCTTGCCCGACAGGTTACCCTTTTTGAAAAGACCCGTGTGCTCAGTAAGACAGACGGAACAGTATACTCAATCACACAGGAACCCGGTAACTATATTAACAAAGGGACCAATGTTGTCACTCTTGCAGCAACAAAATCCAATCCATGGATTCTGGCCAGCTTCACTTTTGAAGAAGCACAACGCATAGCCCCAGGAGCACAGGCAATGGTGTATATCCCGTCTCTGGACATAACATGTAAGGGCACAGTTCAAGCGATGGGACTCAAAGCCATGAAGACAAAACAATCGGGCCCTCTGGGTCTGGAAATAACCCGTAAGGAAGTTCCGGTAAAAATCAATCTGGTAAATCTACCGACTTCTCTCGTGGCAGGACTTGGTGCAAATGTCAGCATTGAGACTTCTTACGACAAGATGCTGAAAAACATTTTCTAGAAATAAACGATGGTTAAAAACGAAGATCCTTTTAATCAGCTGCCGTGGTACGAAGCCGCTAAAGCTTCAATTCCAGCCACCGCTTGCTACCTTTTGTTCGCCTGGGCAGTACTTGCCGCCCTACCGGAAAGAGCTTGGGACATTAAAAACGGCATCATCATATCATTTTCACTCTTCGGAATATGGCGTTACTCATGGCAGATGTGGCATATTGTCCGTCATTACCGCTATAGCTTGTCATATTTTCCACGCCTTCGCGCAGAGGCAATGTCGCTGAAGGACAAATACCCCAAACGACTGTACATAATGGTGCCCTCTTTCAAGGAAGACAAAAGCGTCAGTCAACTCGTATTCTCGGCTCTGATCCGTGAATCGCTGACCATTCCGAGCGAGATATTCATATATGCTTCAGTCGGTTCTGACGAAGAGATTCATTTCATCTCAAAAGTAATCAGCAGCACTCCGGGCGGCTCATCCCTGAATATTGTTTTCATGCACCAGAATCAGGGTAAAAGAATCGCAATGGGCCATGCCCTGCGCGCCATAGCCCGGCATTACAACGATCCCTACTCATGGCACCCCGATGCTGCCAACGACATTGTAATTTTCATGGATGGCGACTCACTTGTCGAACCCGGCATGTTCAAAAAGACCCTCCCCTACTTCAGAAGCAACAAGTCCCTAGGTGCATTGACCACCAACAGTGTGGGAGTTTCGCCAAACTACGCCAGCATTTTTCAGGACTGGTACACCGTAAAATTCGCCCAGCGCCATCATATATTTCAGTCGCACAGTCTTTCCAGACGGGTACTAACCATGACCGGGCGATTCTCCATGTACCGCTCCAGCGTCGTCGTCAAAGAAGAATTTATCCGCTTTCTTGAAGCTGACCACCTTGACCACTGGCTTTTCGGAAGATTTCGTTTTTTGATGGGCGATGACAAGTCCACATGGTTCTACCTGCTGAAAGAGCGTATGGACATGCTTTACATTCCCGATGCAAAAGTGCTTGCACTGGAAACCCGTGAATCCAGTTTTTTCAAAACCAGCATGTCGCTCATGAAACGCTGGTACGGAAACATGCTGCGTAACAATTGGCGGGCCATAAAGCTCGGGCCGAGAAACATGGGAGGATTCATCTGGTGGTGCATTGTCGACCAGAGATTATCCGCATTTACCCCGCTTGTAGGGCCGTGCGCGGTTTTACTGCTCGGTATATTCCAGTCATGGTATTTCGTAGCCTTTTACCTTGCATGGGTAGTTATCGCCCGATTGGCAATGATGTGGGTTTACGTGCTTCAAGGCATGAAGCTGACTATACTTCATGTTCCCCTCACAATATACAACCAGTGGATAGGTTCACTGCTCAAGATACAAAACATGCACAATCTCGCCAAACAATCATGGAACAAGACAAGCAAAAAGGACAAGAAAAAGAAAACACAACTAGTGGGAACCATGGATGTCGGCAATAGACTTGCCCGGAAAATAGTCCGCTTCTCAATGCTTACATTTACCAAAGTTGCATTGATTGCCATATGCGCACTGCTTACCGGAGTGGTCACCCTCCCTCGCATGTACGAACTGGTCCACTACAGCCGGGTCATCACCAATGTGCCACAAGCAATTGCCGAGGATACGCACGATCCTTCTATGGCAGTGCGGACTATTACTGCCAGCAGTAGTAAAGAAATAAATGCTGCGATTGAATCCTGTCCTGCAAGCGAACTGCTCGAGATCAATATCCCCGCAGGAACTTTTATCCTTAATGAGCCGATACGAGTTAATAGAAGTTCGGTTAAAATTAATGGTGCAGGGAGGGATAAAACCAAACTTATCTCCAAGCTCAAGGTAGAACAGGGAAAAGCAATTTTTGATATCGGCGGACAAAAAGGATCACTTGTCGGGCAAACTAAAATAGCAGCCCGCAAAGGAGATCGTACAATTGCCATAGACGGCTTTCCGGAAAAAGCACCTTACATTTGGATACGCATAGCCAACTCGCCGGAATTTTTCGACTCTATCGGTGATACAAACTGGCGTAAATCCAAACCTTGGATCAGGTTTTTTATTGCCGAGGTGGCATGGACTACCAAAGGTTTTGTGGGACTCAAACAGCCCCTCCCGATCACTTTCCCCAAAGGAACCATGGTCCGCTCTGCAAGCCCGGTCTCGAATGTGACCCTTTCCGGTTTTACGCTTGAACAACAGGCCCCGGAAGCGAAAAGTAAAAAGATAAAAGAAACTTACGAAAACATTGCTCCTGCCTACGCCATAGATGGCATACGTCTGGATTGGGCGGTCAAAAGCAAAATAAAAGACATCAACATAATAAATGCGGGTCGCCACCCTCTGGTATTCGAAAACAGCCGTGATAATATCGCTGACAATATTCACATCGACGGAGCATGGAACAAAGGCAAACAGGGAAACGGATATATTCGTTTTGCCCGCAGCTACAACAACGTTCTCAGCAACTCAACAGCCCGTAATATCCGGCATCTGGCCTTTCAATGGGGAGCCGCAAACAACAGAGTCAAAAACTGCGAACTTTTCACGGACATAAATTTTCACGGCGGTTACAGCCAGAACAACGTCGTGACTGACAGCGCGGTAACTCCCCCGGCAACACATCCATGGAAGGCAGTGACAAGAATGCCTAAAGGAGGAGCCGCGTGGGCACCGCCGGATGGTCCCGGCAATGATGTTATCTTCCGTAAAAATCAGAAGAACTAACTCAACTCCTTCATCTTCCGCTCAAATTCAGTTCTGTCCTTACCTACATAAAAAATAAAGGTGCAGAGCATGACTATCATGCAGCCGATAAGTGCATCTTTAGCTGCGCCGGAAAGTGCGATGAGGCAGAATCCGCAAGCCAGCAGTGCGGATGCGATCTGTAACCATGCCTTCTTGGCGTGGAAACCATAACGACGCAATAGGTTGAGTGCGGAGTAAAAGTACGGTGGCAGAGTCAGCAATACGGCTATGGACGCGATATTACCGAACAGGGACTGGGTGTTGCCGCCCTTGGAAAGCAGCATTAGCACCACCAAAAGAATGCTCATCATGATTGATGAAAATATTAACCCCATAACCGGGGTTCCGTGGTGGTTTTTGCGTCCGAAGACTTCAGGCAATGTTCCATCGCTTGCGGCCCTTGAACCGGCCTGTGAGACCAGCATCATCCATGAACCGAGCGAGGCCAGACAAGCAAAAGCGGTTACAGCGGAAACAACCTTTGGAACATACTCAGAAAATGGCATCCCCGCGCAAATATGGCCCATTGCCAAGGAAAAAGGTGCGCCTGACGCAGCCATTTTCTCAGCCGGAAACATACCCGATATGGCTGTGCAGGATAGAATATAAACCACCCCGGCCAATGCGGTGCCGATCATGGTGGATAAGGGGATTGTGCGTTTTGGGTTCTTGACCACAGCAGTGTTAACCGCGGCACTTTCCACTCCGATAAAACTCCAGATACACAAGATGATTGCCGCCAGCACCGCTGAATCCGGGGTATGTCCTTTCACCAGCCAATTAGCGTTAAACTGGGCTGCATCAAAGAACGCCCAGCCAGCTGTTCCGGTAATGATCACCGGGACTAACAGCAAGACGACGCCCACGGAAACCAATCTGCCGATCCAATCCGCGCCGAGGATGTTGATTCCGGTAAAGAACCAGATAATCGCGATGGAAGTAACGCCGGATGCCATAGGGTCCTGCAAAGCTGGAAAGAAAACGGAAAGATAGTCCACCCCGGTAATGGCAATTGCCAGATTACCGATCCAGTTGGCGTGGTAATAAAGCAGCCCGGACTGATATCCCAGAATAGGTGCCACCTCACCGGAGTAAGCAATGGGCCCACCCTCTTGCGGATCTTCCATGCCCAGCCTCGAATAAACGTAAGCCAAGGCCAGCGCACCTACCAGAGCCACGCCCCAGCCGATGATAGAAATACTGCCGATGGAAGCAAGGTTTGCCGGGAGCAAAGCGATGCCCGAGCCCATCATGTTACCGGCTACTACCGCCGTACAAGCAACTACACCCATTTTCTTATGCTCAGCTGACATATCTTGGTCCTCCATGCCTTCGGCGACTTTATTTTAGTTCAGCATGCTTTCTCACTGCCCTGCCGTAAAAATAAAGCGGGACAGAGGTGAACACCACAACACCTACTATTAAAAATCCGATATACCCTGCTGAAGCCGTAAGACCTTCATCAAGTACTGCTTTTGGTGGAATAAAACCGAAAACAAAAACGAAAATACAGGTTACGATTGCCAGTCCTGACACCAACCATATTCCGGGCTTGCCACCGGGTATGGTGTAGCCCCTTTTCACGCCCGGACGGCTGTAGCGCAGCTTGATTGCCGCCGCGAACATGAGCAGATACATGATTAGATAAAGCTGCACGGCCAATGCGCTCATAAGCATAAACGCACTGGAGACCGTGGGCATAAAAAGAATGACACAGGAAACAAGGGACGAAAGCCCGCTCTGAATGAGCAAGATGTTGGTAGGTATCCCGTATTTGTTGGTCTTCCTCCAACGGCTTGGTAGATAACCTTCGCGGGCAACTTCACGGATACCCTTGGACGGACCCACCATCCAGGTGATGACCATGGTCAACGCACCGTAAGCCATCAAAAAACAAATGACCGGAGTCATGTATTCCATTTTATGAATCTGGAAAAGCTTGTCGAAAGCCTGACACACTCCGGCACTGAGACTTACCCCATCTGCCGGAACCACCATGGCGATAGCGAGTGATCCCAATGCAGACAAACCGATAATCAGCGCACTGGCTGCAAAAATTGCCTTGGGATAATTCACTGCCGGGTTACGCACTTCATTAACGTGTACTGCGGACATTTCCATACCTGTAAATGAAATCAGCATGGCCGCCAGCAGCATCAGTTGCTGCAAGCTCTCAATGTCCGGCATAAGCGCGGCGGGTGTGAAAGGGATTTGTACCGTCCCCCCGGATGCGACATGATCAATGCCCAGCACAATAATCAGCAGACCGGGAACGATTGTCCCGGCAATGGCACCTGATGAACTGAAAAAAGCGGATAGTTTCATATCCCGGAAATTCAAAAACGTTGCCAGCCACAAAGCAACCTGAATAACCGCCACAATGAACCATTTATTCGAAGCAAGCTGCGGATCAAAAGTATACGCAATGGCCGAGCCGCAGAAAGCCAGCACAGCCGGAAACCACGGCAGATTCTCCACCCACTGCATAAAAATCGCAACAAAGCCCCACTTGGGGCCAAAGGCTTCTTTTACCCACAGATACACGCCGCCTTCATCATCCCAGCCCGAAGCCAGCTCAGCCGCAACAAGAGCCGAAGGAATGAAAAAACAGATTGATCCCAGTGCCAGATAAAAAATCAGCCCCCAGCCGTATTCCGCAAGACCGGGCAAAGCACGTAGCGACAAAATCGCCGCTACGTTTATCATCATCAGGGTAAAAACTGATAATTTCTGTTTTGAATGTGATTCGCCCATTCTACTTCTTCAAACACATGGTTTTGAAGTACTTTTTGCCGTCTCTCTCGATGCGCTCTACGCCGTGGATATCGCTTTCGTATCCGGGGAATACATTTTCAAAATCCTGACGTGCCATGAGGTAATCGAAGACAGGCTGGGCTTTATCATTAAGAATTTCCCCACCCATGATTACGGGAATGCCGGGAGGATACGGAACCACCATGACAGCCGGGATGCGGTCTTTCATTTCCGATAGTTCAACATATTCAACATTTTTGCGGACTACAGCGTGATAGGCTTCGGACGGTTTAATAGCCTGATCCGGGATAACCTGAAAAGCTGCCTGCATTTTATCGAGCAGCTTGTGTTCTTTATAATAATTGTGGATAGCATTGCAGTGATCTTTCACGCCTACCCCGGCATATGTTTCAGGATAGTCTTTAACCAGACCGGGAAGAACGACATCAAGCACCATGTTGGCATCGTAGACTTCCTTGAACTTGAGCAGTCCAGCAAGCAACGATCCTTGTTTGGCTTTATTGGTGCCCATGGAATTAAGCATGAGGAAGGAATAATAGTCGGTCTTTTCGCAAACTATGCCATGATTGATCAGGTAGTCGGTAACGATGGATGCAGGAATACCTTCCTCTTCCATAGTTCCGTCTTTGAGCAAGCCGGGAGTTGTGAAAGTCAACTTAATGGGGTCGAGCATGGCGTACTCATCTTCCATATCCTCAAAGCCATGCCAGTTATCTTTTGCAGAGAAGACCCAAGGTTCCTGATGCGTGCAGAGATAGTCGGTGGAGACATCCTCAAACTTCTTGAAATCCTCGCCCACCTGAACTTTCTCCGGCTGCCACATCTCAAAGAACCAGCTGTCCTCTTCCTTCATTTCACTGGCAATCATGGAAACTTTCTTACGCAGATTTACAGCCTCGACCATGGTATCGTGCATGAGGACTTCACCGCTGTCCTCCATCATCTTGGTGGCAACGTCCAGAGAAGCAATCATGCTGTACTGAGGTGAGGTAGACCCATGCATCATGTAAGATTCGTTAAGCTCGTCACGATCAATCTGCACATCACTGCCGTCACGCACATGGAGCATGGAAGCCTGTGAAAAAGCGGTTAGCAGTTTATGAGTTGAGTGGGAACAAAAAATGGGAGGATGATGCTCGTTGCGGTCATCATCTGCCATGCCGAAATGATCTTTATACATAGGATGGAAACGGGCGTAGGCGTACCATGCTTCATCAAAATGCAGGTTATCCACGCTCTTCTGAAGCTGTTTCTTGATGTTGATGACGTTGTAGCAAACCCCGTCATAAGTGGAGTTGGTCAGTGCGGACATACGTACGCTCTGCTTCTTGAGTTCATCAGGAATCAGTTTGTTTTCGCGCACCTTGGACTGGATGGATTCTTCGGAAAATTCAGAAAGACGGCATGGCCCGATTATGCCCCGCTTGTTACGCCGGGGAACCATGTAAATGGGATAGGCATCGGTGATAACCATGGCGTAGTTGAGAGACTTATGGCAATTACGATCCACAAAAGCGATATCGTCGCGCACCAGCTGACTGCGCCAGATAATCTGGTTTACGTTGGAGGTACCGTTAAGCACGTAGAAAGTATGATCGGCCCCGAATATTCGGGCTGAATTGTTCTCGGCATCTCCCACAACCCCGCTATGATCGAGCAGAGATCCCAGTTCAGGAACAGAGATAGACAGGTCAGAACGGAAAACATTTTCGCCATAAAACTTATGCATCGCCACCCCGGCAGGACTTTTGAGGAACCCTTCCCCGCCCATATGTCCCGGCGTATGCCATGCATATTTGTAAGCTTCTGAATACTTGACCATTTCTCCGAAAAAGACCGGAAACACAGATTTTACATACTCCAGCAGTCTGGTCTCAATACGTCCGGCCAAAAATTCGGCAGTTTCAGCACTCTTCCATAAGCATTCATTAATTTTGCTCAAGACATCGGTAGAAATGCTCTCCATCGTGGCCCGCTCGGTAAGCAGGAATACTGGTATATTCTTGTTGCGTTTGCGTATCTCATTAAGCAGATGTTCCGGGATATCCTTTTCATCATCTCTTTCAAGGCGGATATCCCAGTCAATGACCACCGCTCCCATATCAGCGCGGGATATGAAAATTTCAATGGCGTCTTCATAACTGAATGAAGGATATACAGAGCATTCCTGTTCTGAGGTCAGTTCATCTTCAAGACTGCGTAGTCTAAGTCCTTCATCATTATTAGATTCAAACTGCGCCGAGACAATCAGGACAGGCCACATGTGCTTTGTAATTTTCATACAGTCGCTCCCCAATATTTAATTGTTAGTCAGCAAAAACATCCTTTTAAATTTTTTTTATTAATATCAGCAGTACACTACTTTAAATCTTAAGGCCATTACCAAAAAAAAAGGCCCGAACATTAAGCTCGGGCCAATTCATAATTGTATAAGGGAAAAAGATGGTCAGCGACTATTTACCTAACCATTTTTTCAGCAATTCAGGATGACTGTCCAAAAAGGCCTGCGCATTCTTCAGCGGATCAACACCCTCTTCTTCATTTTTAAACATCTCAGCCTGCATCACGCCGATATCCCAGTAAATGCGATCCAAGATTGCAGCAGCCTCGGGATAGTCATCAGCAAAGCCCTTACGTGTGATAGTCACAATTTCTTCAGCTCCGCCCAGAACACCTTTAGGATCTTCCAGATATTTCAGCTCCCAACGACCGAACTTCCAATGCGGGGACCAGCCGGTAACAACTACCCATTTGTTCTGACGAATAGCATCACCAAGCAAGGCGGTCATAGCTGCACCGCTGCTGTCTTTAAGCTCAAAGTCGAGATCATATTCCTTGACCGCTTTTTCTGAAAGAAGCATCAGTCCGGCACTGGGAGCAATACCTACAATCTCACCGTCAAATTTATCCTTGTTGGCATTAAGTTCAGTAATTGAATCAATGGTCACATATTTGGGGACAACCCAGCCCAATCTCGCGCCCTTGGTGTTGGCTCCATAATTGACAACCTTATCCTTAACTTTGTCATAGTAAGGAGCATGTGTGGCAGGAAGCCATGCAGCTAAAGTGGCATCAGCTTCGCCTATCTCCAGTGCCTTCCACATAGTTGCAATTGAAACCATCAAAATCTCAGAATCATATCCGGCGCGATCAAGAACCGCAGCAGCTAGATTAGTAGAAGTAATAGCGCACGCGTAGGCAGGAGTAACCAGCTTAATTTTCAGTCTCTCGGCAAATGCATTTGTAGAAAGAAGAACAAGCAGCAGAACCAAAGGTAAAATCCGTTTCAACATACAAACCCCTAAACTTAATTTTAAAATAATTACAAAACCTTATACCAGACATTCATGGATTCCAGACTGCCGCTGATATTAGTATTATTGATCAGCCGCCCGGAATAACCATAATCCCCCTTGGAAAACAGGGAATTAATTCCATAAGAACAAGCCCGCGCAATAGTGAAAAAACACTTGATCCCGGACTTGGAACAATCATCTTCAAGGGACCGCAGCAACGCTCCGGCAATCCCCGCCTTGCGGTAATCGGGGTTAACTGCGAAATCGGTCATCTCTGCACTGTTTCCGTCAGCAGCTACTTCAGCTGAAGCAGCGCCCACAAGGCTATCCCCTTCATACACGCCCATAAAACGCACGCCCGCACCCATTTCCTGACAAATGAATTCAGGATCGGTAATGGGAAACGGGTAGGTTTTAAAAGTTTGACCGTAAAGATGCGCAAGCGCATGCGCATCTTCCGGTCCGAGTCTACGCATCAACAGACTACGTGGCAGGGTCGAGATATTCCCCTTCCCTTTTTTACTTTCAGCAACAGAAAGAACGTGATCAAGCTCATCCCTGTTACCTTGCTCCTTGCGCCACTGGTGACGATAGAAGCTCAGAAAAAAACCGTCAGAGTCTCCAAACATTCCCGGAACATGCGCCTCTTTTTCAAAACCGCATGAAAGAAACGGGAGCGAGTGGTATTCGGGAACCTTGACAAAAATCTTGGAAAGATCTTCGCGCACGGCAGCATTAATCAACACATCAACCAGATTGATTCCCTCACAATCTTCAGGAGCAAGAGACATCAGATAAATGCGGTCATTGAACGGGCCTATCTGAACGCAACTCCGGCCGATCATTATAATGGAATCATGCAACATGAGAATTGCGTTCCGCCCTTTCGTTATCTTCGGGGGTTAAGCTGAGGGTATCGTCCCAATCGGAAATGAGTTTTTCAATACCTATTGCTTTTTCCTCAGCTCCGTCCTCCTTGAGTTGCAAATTGCAATCAGCGCAGTTGCGATCACAATAATTGCTATCGTAAGATTCCGGTTCTGTATAAGTAGTGATGACCCCTTCGTAATTTCGCAGCACCACTTTATTAGCGGCCCAAGAAACAATATAGTTGGGCATGACCGGAATTTTACCGCCCCCGCCCGGAGCATCAACAACATAGGTCGGCACGGCAAAACCGCTGGTATGTCCGCGCAGGCTTTCAAGGATTTCAATACCCTTACCCACCGGGGTACGGAAATGGCTGAGGCCCTCGGAAAGGTCACATTGGTAGAGGTAGTAAGGGCGGACCCGGTTTTTGACCAACTTCTGGTTCAGAGTCTTGATCAAACGCGGGCAATCGTTAACTCCGGCCAGCAACACACTCTGATTGCCGAGAGGAATTCCTCCGTCAGCCAGCTTGGCAAGAGCACGTCTGGAAGAATCAGTGACTTCCCGAGGATGATTGAAATGGGTGTTGATCCAGAGCGGATGATGCTTCTTGAGCATATTCACCAGATTGTCAGTGATGCGATAAGGCAGAACAACCGGCATGCGGGTCCCGATGCGGATGACCTCAACATGTTCAATCTCGCCGAGCTTGGTCAGAATCCAATCCAGCTTTTCATCTGAAAGCATGAACGGATCACCCCCGGAAAGCAGCACATCACGCACCTGCGGAGTGTTGCGGATGTATTCGATGCCCTGCTCCAGCTGAGCGCGGGAAGGAATGGAATCCTGATCACCGACTTTGCGCTTGCGGGTGCAGTGCCTGCAATACATGGAGCAAAGGTTACTGATATGAAAAAGCACCCGGTCCGGGTAACGGTGGGTAAGACCGGGCACAGGGCTGTCTTCATCCTCATGCAGCGGGTCAGTCATATCGCAACGCTCAATCTTCAGCTCTTCCGGGCTGGGGAAAGATTGCAGGAATACGGGATCATTTTCATAATCTTCAACATCAATAAGTGAAAGATAATAAGGAGTGATAGCCAGCGGAAATTTCCGCATGGTCAGCTCATGTTTTTTGCGCTCAGCATCACTGAATTTGATACCAAGAGCTTTTTCAAAACCGGAGACAGTCCTGATTGTATTGCGGATGTGCCACTTCCAGTCAGTCCAATCAGACTTGGAAGATTCATCATCAATCACGCATGCCAGTGTTTCCTGTCGTTCTGTATAAACAGTCATAATATCCTGTATTTTATAAAATTTGAGAGAGGAATTCCTGCGTTCGTTGCTCCGCCGGAGCGGAGAACAGACGGGACGGGCTATCCTGTTCCAGAATCACGCCCTGATCCATAAAGGCTACGGAATCCGCTACCTCATTTGCAAAATTCATTTCATGAGTCACAACCATCATGGTCATGCCGTCGTCAGCGAGGTCACGCATAACCGTGAGCACTTCGCCGACAAGTTCCGGGTCAAGAGCTGAAGTAGGTTCATCAAAAAGCATCACTTCCGGCTCCATTGCCAAAGCCCGGGCAATGGCCACCCGCTGCTTCTGTCCGCCGGATAATGTTTCCGGGTAGGCAGTTGCTTTCTCAGCCATGCCGACCTTATCCAGAAAAGACATGCCCAGATCTACAGCTTCTTTCTTGGGCATCTTCCGTACCTGTGTGGGGCCTTCAGTAACGTTGCCCAGCACGCTCATATGCGGGAAAAGATTGAAGTGCTGAAAGACCATCCCTACCCGGCTACGCATGGAATTGATTTCCTTTTCGTCGCTGGGGACCGTGTCTCCGTTGATGCTGATTTCGCCTTTGGTGTAGGTTTCAAGGCGGTTTACGCACCTGAGCAATGTGGATTTTCCAGACCCGCTAGCACCGATAACCACAACCACGTCGGAGTTGCCTACATTAAGATCAATTCCCTTGAGCACGTGGTTGGCGTCGAACCATTTGTGAACATTTTCTATACTGATAGTTTCCTGCATAGTTTCTCCTTAAGCCCTGCTCGTATCGAGCTTTCTTTCGATTGCATGAAAAAGAAAAGTGAACGCACCGGTATAGATAAGATAAAATACCCCGGCGATAGACAGCATTTCCATCATCATGAAATTAGAAGAGGCTAATTGCTGCGATTTAAGCAGCAGTTCATTGATGGTGATTGTGCTGGCAAGGGAAGAATCCTTCAAAGCGATGATAAATTGGTTCCCTAAAGCAGGAATCGCACGCTTGAAAGCCTGCGGCAGGATAATCCTGAGCATTGCCCGCGGATAACTCATCCCGATACTGCGCGCTGCTTCCATCTGCCCGGAGGAAATGGAGGAAATCGCGCCCCTGAAAATCTCAGCAATATAAGCCCCGTTATGAACTCCCAAAGCAAGAACAGCAGCCGGAAGAGCGGAAAGCCCGATAAGGCTGCGCATACCGAAATAGATAAACAACAACTGCAACAAAAGCGGGGTTCCGCGAACTAAGTAGATGTATGCATGGGCCGGAAGATTGAATATCCGCTTATCGGAAATGCGCATGAATACGGTAATGAGGCCGAGAACAAACCCAAGAAGAATACCAAGCACAGTAATCTCAAGGGTCATCCATGCTGCCGGAAGAAAATATGGAATATACTCTGGCAGACTACTAAAATCGAAATACATCTTTTTTCCTTTGCTCAAAAAAAAGGAGGCCTTAAGCCCCCTTATCTTTATCTATTTCTTGGTAATATCTACCTTAAGCCACTTCTTACTCAAATCAGTAAGGGTACCGTCTTCGTGCATCTGTTTAAGTATCTTATTCACCTCATCCGTAAGGGTTTTATCTTCCTTACGGAAAGCGACTGCGATGTCTTCCTTACGCAACGGGGAACTAAGGGGCTTAACCTTAAATTTGCCGCTGTTCATGGCGTTCACACCCACAACACGGTCAGTTATCACGCCGTCAATTACGCCGCTGGAAAGCTCGGTAAGCGTATGGGTATCATCCTTGTAAAGACGGATATCAGTGACTCCGAGGTCTTTGGCGTCCTGCTCAAAAGTAGTTCCGGTAACCAGCCCTACTGCCTTGGCCTTCAGTTCTTCAGCAGACTTAAAAGGGGCATCTGCGCGGACAAACATCTGCGCGCCGGAGTAGTAATACGGGGTGGAAAAATCCACGACCTTTTTACGCTGATCCGTAGCTGCCATGCTGCCAAGAATACCGCTATAGATACCGGAACGCAGCCCTTCAATAATTCCGCTCCACTCGGTGGTGACGGGTTTCAGCTTCACGCCTAATCTTTTGGCAACTTCTTTGGCTACATCCACATCAAAGCCGACCAACTCATTCTGCTTGTTAAAAAAGTTGAAAGGAGGATAGCCGCCGCTCATGGCAAAGCTGACTTCCCCGGCTTCTTTGACCTTAGCAAGGCCGGTCTTTTCCTGCTGGGCGCAACCAGTAAAAGCCACAGCGATCAACAGTGTGAACACCGCAAGGTATAAGGCAGTAAAACGTCTCATGTTTTCTCCTGAATATGTAAACTAATTTTGAAGATGCACACTCTTATATATGACTATATAAGAAGATGAAGTGGAGCTTTGAATCTCACTACGATGCACATATGAGAAACCTAGCAATGAAAACAATGCAATAAGAGAGAATACAATAGTAACTATTGCTTCCCGTAAATTAATTATTGCAAGCTCATCAGGTTTCATTTCTATGCAGATAAGTAAAAGAATTGACGACAATATTGTCGTCGCTCAGAACAATACAGACTTACCATCTACCTACAAGGCTATCTATTGGGTACTTATTGGGTACATGGCATACCCAATGGCTTTAAGACTGAATCTGAAGTTTGAGATAAGAAATCAATGAGACACTCTTGCCCTGCAAGCCAAGCTTACGGCGAATATTTTTGCGGTGGGTGCGTACGGTGTCAGCGGTAATTGAGAGGAGTTCGCCTATACGTTCAGTACCTTTTCCGGCCTCGATATAACGGCAGATTTCCACTTCACGAGGAGTTAATTTCAGCAGCAGGTCTTCAAATTGATCACCGGTCTCCCCGGCAAGTGCTGATAGCCGTTCCTTGATAAAACGCCCAAAACTCATACGCATCTGCGGAACCGGTTCTTTGATCATCCGGTCAAGGGCTGGCATTATCTGTTCGCGGACCTGCAAGGCAAAGTCTTCGTGCATATCCTTTTTTTCTTCTTCTACAGACTCAATAACTGTACGCAAAGCCACGTTCATGCCGTCAACCTGCTCGCGTGTTTCTTCCAGCCCGGTTTCCAGACGCTGAATATCGGTCATGTCGCGGAGTCCGATATGAAACACTATACCGGTTTGCAGACGCACTTTATGCATGGTCAGCTCAACTGTAATTTCCCTTCCGGAACTATGCCTCGCGGTAAGCAATTCATCAAAGGGAACCGGAATCTCAGTGGTGCAGGTTTCAAAATGCTCCCGCACAACCTTTGAAGATTTCGCGCTGAATATGCTCAAGCAACTATTACCGGAAAGAGCGGAACTACGCCCGAAAAGCCTTTCTGCGGCGGGATTGGAAGTGAGTATTCGAAATGAAGAATCTGCCAGAAAAGTAGGGTCCTGCGCCGCTTCAAACAGAGCATTAAAAAGGGCAATACTATCATCAAGGGCCGCAATATTATCTTCCATGCGCTCCTCGTAAGCCTCGTGCAATTCCACAAAAGGAGCATTATTGGTAACAACGGCAACATAACCTTCGGAACAATACGGCCCGGCAAGGGGAATCAAGCGCAGGGAATAGCTCCCGCCGCTTTCACCATATGGAATCTCATGCACCCCCGCTACTGGGTAGGCTTCAATGAAATCATCAATCCCGGATGATTCAACGCCCAAAATATTCCAGAGACGTCGCCCGTCCAAAGGACCGCCAAAAAACTCCACCACCCGACTACTGGCCGAACAGATGCGCCCGCCGCCATCAGTAAAAAGGATAAAGTCGGAAAAGGATTCAAAGACTTCTGAAATAGGTTCGGGAAGACGTTCAAAATTGTCGTCTGTATTTGAGCTCACGGGGAGTTCCTGTGCTTGATAATTAATTGAAGTATAACTTCTTAACAATCTATTCGGGTTAATTCAAATAAAGTGAGGATGGATTTTTTGGGCGGAAACAGAAAAAAGGCTTAGCTAAAATTTAAGCCAAGCCTTCAGGAAAAGCATTTTTTATAAGTACTCGTAGTTTTAATGAGGACCTAGTGCCCTTTGCAAACATGTTTACTTGGTGCCCAGCCATCCATATACCATGCCCGCTCACCCTGTATCTGCAAGCCGTGATAGCGCACGTACTCAAGCTGCTCATCGGAATAAGTATGCCCATCAACAGGCATAAGAGCGTCGACCTCAGTGGGACCGTAAGCATCATTGGAGGCATCAGCAACAAACACGGGCCTCCCTATCGCCCCTGAAGGGTGCTTAATGGTCAGTTTGCCAAGTCCAATCCCCTCCGCCATACATGGAATTTCAATGTCATGAACGATATCCATTTTGAGTCTCCTTAAATTTGGTAAAAGCACACCAGATCGTAGCGATCATTGAGTATATGCTGTCATATTAAGCATAATATTCTTGTGGGGACAATATAGAAGTACTGCCTAGGGGAATGGCATCGGGGAAGGGGGGCGAAAAATTATATGACAATCCAAAACACTAAAAAAGCTTGACCTATCCCCTTAATATCTGGTTACAAATTAATCACAATCCAAATTCAAATATACCATAACATATTTCGGAGCGACAATGACAGATATAATTAGAAAACCAGCAAAAAAATGGAACTTTGATCCACAATTTGATCTCAAAAAATTTGTCCTCAGCTCAATGAAGGCAGGACTATGGTGCTCATTCGGCAAAATGGATAAAATGGCCGTTGCTGGTGTCGATATGCTAGATTCAGTTGGTTTTAGCCGAACTGAAAGTAGCTGGCAGGACGATACATGGAAACTGATAATGCGCGCCCTGCACAAGGCAATGACCGATCTTTCCCAGAAAAATGAAGAACTTATACCCAGTGAATGTGAATTTGATGATTCCCTGCTTGAAAAAGCTATAGGTAAATTCGATGAAGCGGAAATCTGTATAGGAATTGATTTCGCGAAGAAGCCGGAAGAAATCGGCATCATGGAACCGGCCCGAAATGTACTGAAAAGCATTATTCTAGGAACAGGAGTTGACGCGAATACTGCCGGACATATTTCAGACAGACTGCCCGGACAATTTGTTCTATCACTTCGCGAAGAATGGCTGGAAAATCTTGATAAATACCAACGGATAAAAGACGCTTTTGATACTCCTTTTGACGACGCTGTACGCCGTGAAGAGCGTTGGGGGGCTTATCTTGCATATGTGCAGACCCTGCCGCAAGAGCAAGTTTTCGGTGCCTCTTTTGGACTTGATAAAATTTATATTCCATTGCGGGGGTATATTGAACAAAAAATTGAAACAAAAGACGAACCCCCTAGAAAACAAGTTCGCGTCGCCTTTGACCTTATTAAACGAGTTGAGGAATGGCTATTAGGGAGTGAAAACCAGCTTTTTATCAAAGGCGGTCCGGGATGCGGAAAATCATCATTTTCCAAAATACTTTGTGCAA
This sequence comes from Marinifilum sp. JC120, assembly GCA_004923195.1. Classification (NCBI taxonomy): domain Bacteria; kingdom Pseudomonadati; phylum Bacteroidota; class Bacteroidia; order Marinilabiliales; family Marinifilaceae; genus Marinifilum; species Marinifilum sp. JC120. The sequence continues at coordinate 548,468 of RDSB01000001.1, forward strand.
AACTAGCTGCTAGAGGAAAGAAAGTTGTTTTTGTTCCACTACAAAAATTTAATATTACTGACAACTTCACCCGTGCTATTGATAACTTCATGAATGAGCAACACGGTTTCTTTAGAGACTTTGAAGTGTTGAAAGATGATGTAGTTGTCGTCCTTGATGGTTTAGACGAAATTTCCGAAGCAGGTACGCAAGGACAAAAAGCTGCGGATGACTTTATGCGCTACCTGCGAAATGCTTATGGAGACGCTCAAAACTTTAAGACTATTGTTACAGGCAGAACGTTGGCAGTTGAGTCCGTCGAAAACTGGTATGATGGGAAAAGTGGCATTATTAATATCCTTGAATATCTCATAAACGAAAATTATTATGAACTTTATACAGAAGACTCCCAGTCAATTATACAAACAGACCAACGAATTGAATGGTGGGAGAGATATAACTCAATCCAAGGAACTGAGGCTACAGGACTGCCAGATTTTTTAACCAATGAATCTCAATCACAAGAATCACTAAAGGAAATTTCTGCTCAACCGTTACTTAACTATCTGCTGGCTCTCGCAGTTGAAAGCAAATTTCAAATCGATCACGACACCAATATAAATACCGTTTATGAACACCTGTTAAACGAATTTAATAAAAAGTTTGCCACAAGCAAATATGATGGTTTGGATATCAATCCTGACACCTTCAGCAGATTTCTCATGGAAGCCGCTATATGTGCATGGCAGGGAGGAGAAATTAGGCGGTCAAGTTGGAAAGCAATCAAGGAAAGATGTGAATCCATCGGAGGAGAGCAATCTATATTGGAAGCTCTCAATGAGTGCGGCGACGAACCCCATGCAAAGTTGCTGGTGTCATTTTATTTTGGGTCAGCAGGAAATACTCAGGAGCAGGCTTTTGAGTTTACTCATAAAAGCTTTGGTGAATATTTAGCCGCAAGAAGAGTAACCCAAGAAATAAAATGGTTAAAATCTATGAATCAACACTTTAACCATGAAGATTTCTTACGTAAATGGGTTCAAATGTTTGGCCCAGCTCGACTAGACCATGATTTGTTACTATTTATAAAACGTGAAATATCACAAATACCTCTTAACGAAATAAGCAGTTGGCAAAACATGATAATATCCAGACTCAACTACGTTATTAAAGAAAGCTTTCCTTTAAATACGTTGGCTAACTGCAAATCATATAAATCAATACAAACACATGCTACAAATGCAGAAGAATCATTATTTCTCGTTTTAAATATATGCGCCGAGCACACCAAAAATATATCCCAAATAACATGGCCAGAACCATATTCATTTCGTAGATTCATACACCAAGTCCAATCCCAAAGAGAAAACTCATTCCGCCTTGATATATCGTACTTAGATATCTCTAAACAACTTATAGACCTATTTGCTTCTCTTAGAACCAAACTAACTAACTGCAACTTAAATAAAACAGCATGTAGACTGAGCGTTCTAATGAATGCACAACTATCAGGATCAGTGCTAACTAAAGCTGATTTGTGGAAAACAAACTTAGAAAGAGCAAATTTAACCGATGCAAACCTCACTGATTCAGACCTCTCTGGCACTATTTTTACCGATGCAGACCTTATAAAAACAAACTTAACAGGTGCAAATCTAACAGAAGCAAATCTTACAAGAGCAAACCTTACTGCTGCAAACCTTACTGCTGCTGACCTCACCGACGCAAATTTCACAGGAGCCGATCTAACAGATGCTACCCTAAAAGCCGCAATCATAAAAAACACCAATTTCACCGACGCAATCCTAGATGACGATCAACGCAAATACATCGAAGCTCAAAGAAAAAAATACGAATAGCCCACCTCCCCTCCGCAACAAACTAAGAAGATAAAAAATCCGGTCCAAGCTTCATGCTCGGACCGGATTTTCTCTACATTCCCTAAAACTATCTTCCCACATCAAATGAATAAGAATTTAATTTTAATCAAATTAATGTAACACTCTTTCTTGACTAGTAACACATAATCAAGTAGATACTTTTCAAGAAAAACGACCCCAGTTCGGGAAGCCGCTACTGCTCAGCGTGCTTTTCGACTTCTTAATTCACACCAAGAAGATCTACCTCCATCCTCGGGGCATTCTGTTTTTCAAATCCCACGGCGACTCGGACTTACTACCTCTAATTCGAGCGCGGGCCTGATAGCAGCTGTCCCTGCTTTCAGGTCCGTGGGAAAAAAATAAAAAAGGCCAGCACCCATCTTAATGAAAGACGGATGCTGGCCTTAATTTATTTAGAAATATTAGAGATTAAAGGGGCTAATGATCCGATCCAGCACTCCTTGAACTTTGGATATTGCCACTCCATAGTTGGTTACCGGAACGCCGCTACGCTGGCACTCCTTGATACGCCGCAGCATCTCACTACGGTTAATCATACAGGCGCCGCAATGAATCACCAGCTTGAAACGTTCAAGATCATCAGGAAAATCATGCCCGGAATACACAACAAAGTTGATATCCTTACCGGTATACTCACGAATCCAGCGTGGAATTTTGACCTTTCCGATATCATCTTCCATAGAATGATGAGAACAGGCTTCACCTATAAGGATGGTATCTCCATCCTGCAATGAATCAATAGCCGTTGCTCCCTCCACAAGACGGGGCAAATCGCCCTTGTACCGCGCAAAGAGCGTAGAGAAGGTAGTCAACGGAATCTCATCCGGTACATCCTCGGCAACGCTCATAACAACCTGTGAATCGGTTATGACTAATGCAGGCTTGCGCTTCATTGATGATAATGTGTCCTCAATCTCGTGCTCTTTGACAGTCACGCCCACGCCGTTACAATCAAGAATATCCCGTAAAACCTGCACCTGCGGAAGGATCAAACGTCCCTTGGGAGCAGATAGATCAATGGGCACAACACAAACCACCCAATCCCCTTCACCGAAAAGATCTCCGGCAAGGACAGGCTCCCGTTTCATTTCCTCTGGGGCCAGATCAATAATGGCTTTCTTGAGCTTATCAACAGAGCAGGATTCAAGCACTGAAGCTCTGTGAAACGGAATACTACCCTTCCGGCAATATTCCATATCCGCTTCAGTCGGTTCGCGCAGGTCGTTCTTATTGAAAACAACCAGATACGGAATCTCCAACTCAGCAATCTTACCGATCAACTCCACCTCATAATCCGTCAGCCCATCTTCCCCCACTACAATCAGGGCTAGATCCGTACGCATCAAAATTTTATTGGTCGCTTTTACACGGAGTTCACCCACTTCTCCAAAGTCATCAAGTCCGGCGGTGTCATAAAACGTTACCGGTCCTAAAGGGAGCAATTCATAATGCTTAGGCACCGGGTCAGTGGTCGTTCCGGGCTGTTCGGAGACAATAGCCACATCCTGTCCGGCAATTGCATTTATCAACGATGACTTACCGGCATTACGTTTGCCAACAAGAGTTATAACCAGACGAACACCGCGTGGAGCTTTATTCGACATTATTCATTCTCCTTGAAGAACCTTTGGAAGCCGAAGGAACAAAACCCAATGAACGGATCAGCTCTTCAGCCTTGGAAATGGAATCGGTAACATCAACAGAAACGGAATTTTTACCCGGATAAATATTGTAATCTCTTCGTTTGGCGGTAGGCGTAACTGATGGCATGATAACATTGCAGCCACGTTGCAAACCTTTTTTCCTGCCTTCGGAATCAAATGAATCAAGAGCAGAGGTAGCAGGAATATTGGAGAAAGGATTAAGTAGCCGAGCCAAAGCCGTAAATCTGTAAGACAGATCAATATCTCCGCTTCCAACAAAAGAAAAAGGAGTGTCAGGATGTGGGATAAACGGCCCTGCCGCAATCATATCCAGCTCAAGTTCACTGAGAAAAAGTAAATCATCTGCCAGCTGCTCCGCAGTATATTCCGGCAGCCCCACAATGACACCAGACCCGACCTCATACCCTATCTCTTGCAAGGACCGCAGCAACTCCATGCGCTCATGAAACTTTTCACCGCACCTAACTTTTTCATAAACATCGGGAATAGTGGTTTCCAGCTTAAGCAGACAACGGTCCGCCCCGCAGTTAAACCAATGTTCATACTCCCCTACGCTACGATCACCGAGGGAAAGAGTTATCGCTACATCATGCGATTCTTTAATCGCTAGGATGATTTCTTCAACATGTGAAAGGGAATAGCTGAAATCATCGCCGGATTGCAGCACGATGGTACGCGCCCCGGCTTCAGCTGCCAGACTAGCGGATTCAACTATAGAATCGACATCCATACGATAGCGATTTACATTTGAATTTGGAGCACGCAAACCGCAGTAATTACACTTTTTATTGCAAACATTAGAAAATTCAACAATGGCCCGCAAATAAACTTCCTGACCAAATGAATCTTTCCGCTCACTGTCGGCTAGAGAATACAGTTCATCATCATTGCCGCCATTCAGGTAATAAAAAAGATCTTCACGACCAAGCACACCCATTACCGACTCCTTCACCTGCTCCGCTACACTTCATGGCCCTTGAACATTCACTGACCAGCCTGAATGCTGCCACCTCATCACCGCTGATTCCTTGCGGAACATTCCCTGATTCAGCCCAGCTGAAAAGAGTTTCAACATCGGCCTCCACACATCCCCAGAACCCTTCCGGAGCATGAAAACAGGAATGGGCATACTGCCCGAAACAAATGGTATCATCTACAATAACAAGCGGCAGGCATGGCAAATTGCTAGCTGGATAAACATTCACTTTTTCAGGGTAACGTTCAGCCAGTTCATATAGAAATGACTGTGACAACTCAAGCTCATCCATGACAGATTGTCGAGAAATCCCGAAACGAAGAGCACTCAAAAACGATTCATCCCATTTGTTTGCGTCACCGGACTGCACAGCAATGACATCAAGACGACTGAAACCGGTCCGCAACAATGCCTTTTCCAACCCCTGAATATGAACTTTCGACTTTGAAAAAGGACCGTAAACCGCCGCATGAAGGACAATTCTTCGTTTTGCCTTGGCAAACATTGAGGGAATACCAAGTTCCCCGACACCGCATACGAGCTTCACTTATTTGCCCCCTCGTTTCACCCGGGTTAAGCCCCAGTTTGTACAGCAGTTGCGACTGTGTCTGAATCCAGAAAACACAATTTCTGGATTCAGACACGTTTACTCAAGAACGTATTTATATATAAAGATCCCGCTCGCCTTTTTCCATACGGACAAGGCGGTCAGTCAGCAATTTTCGCCGATCAGGATCAGAATAATTTGCGATCTCATTCCTGATCAATTCCTCGCCAACCTTCTTAGTCTCTTCGGAAGCGTAATCCTCAAGGTATTCCTTAAAGGTCAATAATCCGTTGGGCAAACAGAATTTCTGAATGAATCCAGTTTTAGCCAGTTCCATAAAATGCTCCCCGGTACGGCCAAGGCGGTAACAGGCAGTACACCAGGAAGGCACGTAACCATGCTCACCGACAATTGACCTGATGGTTTCATCAAGGGAACGGTTATCACCAACACAGAACTGCTGCACATCAGGGCGATCAAATTCAGGATCGCTGTATGCGCCGGGGTAAGTCCGTGATCCTGCGGAAAGCTGAGAAACCCCTACTTCAAGCAACTCTTTGCGGAAATCGGCATTTTCACGGGTAGTCAAAATCAGCCCGGTGTGGGGCACTGCAAGACGGAGCACTGCCACTATCTTCTTAAAGTCGTGATCTGAGGAAAGATAAGGAGGATTGAAAGCCAGCTCTGAATTCTGTGCCGGTTCAATACGGGGAAAGGAGATCGTATGAGGACCCACGCCATGGTCAATTTCCAACTGCTGAGCATGATAAAGCAGCCCCATTACCTCGAATACCGGATCAAAAAGACCGAAAAGAGCACCCATGCCCACATCATCAATGCCCGCTTCCATGGCCCGGTGCATGGCATAGAGCCGCCAGTTGTAATCCGTCTTACGCCCTGCGAGATGATATTTTTTGTATGTTTCCTGATGGTAGGTTTCATGGAAACACTGGTAGGTTCCGATACCCACCTCATGCAGCTTCCTGAATCCCTCAACATCCAACGGCGCACAGTTGATGTTGACTCTACGAATTTCGCCGCTTTTGCGTGAAGTCACAGAATAGACATCCCTCACACTCTGGGCGATCCAATCAGCATCATATTTGGGATGCTCGCCATAAACCAGCAGCAGTCTCTTGTGTCCCAGATCTTCAAGGACTTCGACTTCTTTGTGGATTTCCTCTGCACTGAGAGTGCGGCGTTGAAGATCATTATTAGTGGCATTAAAACCACAGTATGCACACTGATTGACGCATTCATTTGAAATATAAAGAGGAGCAAAAAGGACTAACCTATTGCCATAGATGCCCTTCTTAGCCTCAATGGCAGCTTCAAAAATTTCATTATCCAGTTCCTTGTCCGTATTCTTCAGCAAGACCGCCGCCTCAAAGGGAGAAAGCCCCTTTCTCTCTTTGGCTTTCGCTATTGTTTCACGGACAAGGGATGGTTCCGGGTCGGTGGCTTTTTCAATTTCCGACCAGATAAGCTCTTCATCAATAAATGACTCAAGATCAGTTCCAAGGGTGGTGTTCTTATTCATAACTGTTTCCCTTCCTACACGAGAAGTGATTTGACTTTTACGCCTTGAAGCATACCCAGTTGCCCGGTCAATGCTCCGACCTCGTCCGTGGTTGCCTCGATGATTATCCCGATGACATTCACGCCCTTTTCGCGGAAAGGAAGCCCCATGCGCCCTACAATGATCTCTCCATGTTCACTAAGAGTCCGGTTGACCTTAGGTGCAGATTGATATCTGTCTTTGATGGTTATTCCAATAATTCCCAAACGTTTATCCATTGAAAACGCTCCGCAATGGTCGAAGTAAAGAAGCAGCTGACAGCTTCCGGAGCTTGCCGGGGAAACCCCTGTAGGAAGTCAGGACGAACCCTTTTCCTTGGTAATTTGCCGGTAAGAAAGACACTGGCCGATTTGCATAACAATGCTAAATCAACCTCCAACGCTTACGCCGACCCTTAACTCAGATATATCCTTACCGCAGGTTAACGCATTCATGCTTTATCTAGAGATTCAGCTCGATGCCCTTCTTTTTCAAGGCTTCAAGCTTACTGCTGCGATCATAGTAGTGGGTATGCAGAAGATGATGGGATTCATGTCCGCAGGGACCATCATGCAGAAAACCGTTTTTAGGATCGTAAATCTTAACGACCATAGGGTTATTCTGAGATTTTCTGTACTTATAGATATTCTTGTTCGCATCAGCCGCATACACTGAATTCTGACGGCGAGCGACAAAATCCATCACGTCAGCCGCTGCTTCTTTAGCGACATTAATACCCAGAACCGCATATCCGGCCACCGCGCCTGCGGCCTTAATGAAACTGCGTCTGCTTAATTTCATGTCAGTTTCTCCTTATGCCTTTATTTTACGAGCTCTGAACCGCTTGTTGATCTGAGCCACGGTAGATCTGAACAGAGATGCCTGGATTTCAGGATCAAGAGGCTGTCCGCCGCCGTTAACGCAACCGCCGGGACAGGTCATAACCTCAATGAAGTGATAGGGAGATTTTCCGGCACGCACTTCGTCGCAAAGCTTGGCAGCGTTATCCAGTCCGCTGGCTACAGCAACCTTAACTGTTCCGAAGTTGGGAACCTTCACGTCAGCAGTGTTAATACCCTCGTGGGTACGGACAACTTTGATATCAGGATTGTCCAGCTTAGTGCCGGAAAGGACTTCGTAGGCAAGCCTGAGAGCCGCTTCCATTACCCCGCCGCTGTTACCGAAGATGGTAGCCGCACCGGTGGATTCACCAAGAACCGGATCAGGGTCTTCGTCTGGAAGGTTGTTGAAATCAATACCGGCAGCTTTGATCATGTAAGCAAGCTCACGGGTATTGATGGTAGCGTCGATGTCGCGGTCAAATCCGCCGTCATCCAATTCACTGCGCACACCTTCATATTTTTTGGCAATACAGGGCATGATGGAAACAGTGTAAATTTTCTTACCGTCTGTCTTTGTTTCCTTTGCACCATATGTCTTAGCCAAAGGACCAAGCATACCGATAGGTGATTTACAGGTGGACAAATTGGGAATCAGATCCGGATAAAAGGTTTCTGCAAATTTTACCCAACCCGGACAGCAGGAAGTAAACTGCGGCAAAGGCATTGCATCCTTGCTACCCTGACTCTTAACCCTGTTAAGAAGCTCAGTTCCCTCTTCCATGATGGTTACATCCGCAGTGAATTCGTTATCCCAGATGTAGTCGAATCCCAGTTTGCGCAGTGCTGCATGCATCTTTCCGCCGACATATGTCCCGGTGGGAGCACCGAAACATTCACCAAGACCGTACCGTACTGCCGGAGCAGGCATGGATACAACAATGGTATCCGGGTCCTTGAGTTTGGCGGCAAGCTCATCCACGAAAGAAACTCCCTCGTAAACGGCACCATAAGGACAGTTGGTAAGGCACTGGCCGCAGTTCATACAGGCAACAGGATCAACAATACGATGAATTCCATCATCATTGATCGACTGGATAGCACCACTCGCGCAATACTCTTCACACGCACCGCAGCCTTCGCACTTGGATTCGTCAACCCGCACAAACCTGACAGTGTCTGCATCAACTCCCACAGGAGGAGCGTAAAGACTGTACTCAACGCCCTCCATTCGCTTGGCATTTTCATTCACAGCAGGTTGAATTGCTGCAACCCCGGCAGGCGGGGACTTAGGCGCACATCCTGACATGCATGTTCTCCTTCGTTAAAACTAGTTTAGAAACGTCAAACACACCAAACACATAATTATAAAAAGTAACACTAAAGACGTACTAATACACTTCTATTATACATGTCAATTAACCATCCAAAAGAGATATAACCTTGGGAGAATAGAGATAAAGACATGCTGAAAAAATACAGTAGACCTACATAGCCTACTAATTACTTTATGAAAAATTCAAAATGATGATGAAATGAAGGAAGATCTATCAGACTAATAATAAAACAGCGGCAAGACGGGAATAGAAGTTGGTCAATTAGAATCAAAGGTATGCCCGGATTTGCTGCCGCCTTAAGATGGTAACAACAACCGACAGGCCGGGTTGAGCAGAGAAACGCTGGCGAGGATTCAGCGCAGCGATCCCGGTGTGAGCAGGGGCAAAGATTAAGCTGCTGTAATCTTTGCCCTCAGCCTCGACACAATTGGATGAATCTGGCCGATATAACCGAAAAAGCAAAAGCGAAACTGATAATCTTCCGAGGTTAAAAAGAAAGAGACTTTCATAAAACAACCAAATACTACATTAGACAGATTCTTCAGCCAGCGTTTCTGTTTCGATAGATTCAACTCCCTTCTCTCCCCAAAAGCTTCGCCTTACGCGTACAAAAAGCAACACTCCGGCCAGTGAAATAGCTATAATCAATCCGATCCACCAACCCTGTACGCCCATCTGCGGCAAAATGCCGGAGGTGAGTTCTGTGCCCTCGGAAAGGACATACCCAAGAGGGATACCTACCCCCCAGTAACTGGCGGCAGTCAGAAGCAAAGGAACGGTGGTATCGTGTATACCGCGCAAAGCTCCTGAAAGCCCCACCTGAATGGAATCTGTAAGCTGGAAAAAAGCGGCAATGGTCAGCAAAGCACCAGCCAGATGCACCACAGCAGGATCACTGGTATACAGGGAAGGAATCCATGTTGCCATGAACAAAAGCAGTACAGTCAAAACCAATCCGATAACTGTGGCCATGAACATGCCGGTGCTAACCATACGACGCTCAAGGACTGCATCCTGTGCACCACGCGCTTGTCCCACGACAATGCTTATAGCAATAGAAAGCGCTACAGGAAGGGTGAACAATACCAACGAGAAGTTGTAAGTAATCTGATGGCTGGCAACGGCTACTATTCCAAGGCGGCCAATCATGAGTGCGATGCAGGCCATGACCAGATATTCAGAAAGAAAAGCGATGCCGATAGGCAAGCCAACCCGGAAGAGTTTTACCACGGCCCCAAAATCAGGAGCGAAAAAGTTCCTAAAAAGCCTGTTTTTAGCAAATCGGGAAGCAACGGACACATAAATGGTCACAGCAAGAAAACTGAAAACCCAGCACACCCCGGTTGCAATACCGCACCCTTGCAATCCGAGTGCAGGCATTCCCAACCCACCGAACATAAGGCCGTAATTAAGCAGGATATTGCAACCCACGGCACCAATGGAAATGGCTGTCACCGCCTTGGGAGCACCCTGTCCTTCACAATAAAAACGCAGACTATAAAACAAACCACAAAACGGAAATCCCCAAGCCAGACCGCGCAAATACTTTTCCACCATAGGCAACAATTCCTGCGGCAATCCGAAAAGAGTGAGATGGGAAGAGGCAAAATATGTAAGCAGCCCCATACCGCTAGCAAGAACAAATCCGAGCCATGACGCCTGCTGCGTGGTAAAGGAAACTTCTGACTCTTTGCCAGCACCGCAAAGCTGTGCAAGCTCAACCAGAAGACTATAAAGAATGCCGATAAGAAATGCCTGCATCGGAACCCAAACGGCGACCCCGAGACCAACAGCCCCCAATGCCTGAGCATCAAGTCGCCCGCACATAAGTGTATCCACCACTCCGTTGGCTATCTGAGCGTACTGGGTAATAAGTATCGGCCCCATAAAAGCTGTGATACTAGCCATATCCTTCCAGAGAGAACTGCGTTTCATGTACTTTCCTATCCTTGGGTATAAGATTTAGATTTCACTAATTCCACAATACAGCGCTCTTGAAACATAGAAGCAGAACGGAACTGCCATAACTCTGTTTGATGCTGAAGATTCCAATGTTGATAGTACAACCCCTGCCTGCTCATAAGTTCTTCATGAATTCCTTGTTCAACAAGACTCCCTTGGTCCAACACAAGAATCTGATCAGCATCGCAGATAGTTGCCAGACGATGAGCGATGACCAGAACAGTCTTACCGATCAAAAGATTGTTTAGAGCAGACTGCAGGGCCAGCTCATTTTCAGGATCAAGGGCAGAAGTTGCTTCATCGAGCAATACGATCGGAGCGTCTTTGAGTATGGCCCGGGCAATGGACAGCCGCTGTCGTTCTCCGCCGGAAAGGCCGGAACTAATCCCGCCCACTACAGTGTAGTATCCTTGAGGAAGATTCAAAATAAAATCATGGCAACAAGCAGCCTTAGCTGCTTCCACAACTTCCTGATCGGTGGCATCAGGATTACCTATCCGTATATTATTAAAAACTGTATCATTAAAAATGTAGACGTCCTGAAAAACAACGCTGAGTCTGCTGAGCAAATCTTCCGGCTGTAGTGAACGGATATCCACTCCACCGATGTTAATTTCCCCTTCCTGCACATCCCAAAATCTGGCAACCAGACTGGCAATGGTTGTCTTCCCCCCTCCCGAAGGGCCGACCAATGCTGTTATGCTTCCTTCAGGAACCGTAAAATTGATATTTTTTAATGTCTGAGCATTTTCTTCATATGAAAAAGATACATTTTTAAACTCGACCGCATTACCCACCAGAGTTTCATATGACACCTTCACCGGAAGTGGCTGCTGATCCAAGACACTTGTGATCCTTATTGCGGCAGTACCCATTCCTTTCAGTTCAGCAAGGAAAGCACCTATATCTCTTAACGGATCAAAAAATTTGTACCCAAGCACAAAAAATATGACGAAAATGCCTTCAGTAATATACGATGAAGACATAAGACCAAGTCCAACTAAAAACATTATGATAAAGCCGAAATCCAAAATAGCGGAGTAAACGAGAATCGGGCCTACGGAGCTAATTTCAAAACGCATCAAAGAAGTCCGTTGACGTTCAAGTGCCGCAGCCATCGGTTTGAAGTCCAGCCCGGTAGCCATGCAGGATCGAAGCTCCCGGATACCGGAAATATACTCCATAATATAAAGGAAGACCCTGTTACGGGATTCAATATGCTTTTGGCCATATTGCTGAACCGCTGTGCGGGCAAGTTGTAAGACGGGAAATGCCAACACAAAGACCATGCAAAGGGGTAACGCCAATCGCCAGTCCACATTAAACAATAGATAAGAGAAAACTAACGGCAGAGTAACTGCGGCAACCAGTTCCACAAAAAATTGGCTGAATACGTTCTCCACGCTGACCATGTCTTGAAGTATATAGGCGGTAATGGTCCCGGGGTCTTTGCGCTTGAAAAAAGAAAGGGGCAAACTTTGAAGGTGCTCCCCTAAACGGACTCGAGCCTTTGCCACGACATTGCAGGCCATGAGTGTAGAATTCAAACGCGCCTTTGTTGTGGCGACCACATATCCGAGCCCAAGAACGATTAAGCCACCTGCGCCTAACCATAAACCGCCCCCTGAAAACAGCCAATTCCCTCCAGCACTCCATGCTACGACCATGTAGGATAAACCAAACAGGCATGTGGCTAAAGCCGAAAGTAAAACGGGCTTAACAAAATGACTTTCACTACCGGAAATTCTGAATATTGATCGAACTACCTGAGCAACCATCATGCCACCACCTCCTGATCTTCTATAATCCGTGTACCGATCTTCCAGCGTTTCGCCGCCAAATGAGCGTTCCACATGGCAGCATAAGTATTATCAATCTTAAGGAGATGGGCATGGCTCCCCTGCCCGGATACACGACCTTCATTGAGCACCACTATATGATCTGCTTTTTCCACAGTATGAATTCGGTGGGTGATCACAATAACGGTTTTAGATTTAGTAAATCGCGATAGGGCTTCCTGAATTCTGGACTCATTTTCTGCATCCATAGCGGCTGTAGCCTCATCCATTATCAGCACAGGGGCATCCCGAAGAATGCAGCGGGCCAAAACAATACGTTGCTTTTCTCCCCCGCTTAACTGCACCTGCCCGCCCTCTCCGATCACGGTGTCGTATCCATCCGGCAATGCAAGAATACAATCATGACATTGAGCCGTACGGGCAGCCTCGAGAACACTCTCTATGTCAGCATCGGGACAACCCAGCAAAATGTTGTCGCGGACTGATCCGGTAAAAACAAAAGAGTCCTGAAAAAAAACACTCACTGTTTTTGAAAGCTCCTCAAGACTCATTTCCGCCATATCTCGCGAACCGATATGAATAGATCCCGACTGAGGCTTTTCCATTCCGGCCAGTAACGCCGCCAGCGTGCTCTTGCCACTTCCACTCAGGCCGACCACAGCCACCAGATTTTCCGGCCTGATGACCATGTTAATGTCACTCAGGACTTGTGACTCTCCATAAGCGAAACAAAGATCCTTAACTGTAATCGTATTATCGCCGTCGAATTGATCAATTCCATATTTTCTATATACCTGCCGCTCATCAGCTTCCTGTGAAAACAGAGAATCCATCCCGACTAAAATTTCGTTAAGCTGGCTGAGTATCGCGCCGATACGCATCATTTTAATAAGAGGGGCAAACAGCATAGGGCCGAGCATTAGGAATAATACAAGCTCGGCAAGTTCGATTCTACCTTGAGAAAACATCCACAGTCCGAAAATTCCAAGCGGAACATGACACAAGGTAACAAAAGCCAGAAAGGTTCCCCAGCGGCCCGTAAGCTTCTTGATGAAAGAAGCCTGCATGTCCTTGTATTCAACCACACTTGAGCGCAACCTGTCGCAGGATTCATGGCTGCGGTTGAATATTTTAACTACCGGCATCCCTCTGATGAATTCGATAATGGTGTTATTCATGCGCTCCTGAGCAGCACCATATGTAGCCATAAAATTATCCTGTTGGACTATCTTGGCGGAGCCAGCCTGCACCCACATGGCAAACGGCAACGGCACAAGAACGGCCAAAGCCATACGCCAGTCAATCAAGAATAAAGTAAGACCGATGCCCAGTGGCATAACAATCGCTGAAACCAAATCAGGAAGATGGTGTGATACAAACATATCAACCTGATTCACATCCTCGGTAAGCATCTTTTTCATGCGCCCCTGCGAGACAGACGAAAGAGATCCAGATCCGAGCTGCCCGACCTTCTCAAGTATTGCTTCTCGAAGAGAAGTAGAAACAACATTACCGACCTTGTGACTCATCAATCCTGAGCCAAGTGCAAACAAATATCGAAATATCATCGCCAGGGCTGTTACCAAACCGACAACAAAACACCACTGCTTGTGGATCTCCCCGGAAGACAACGCCTGAAGAATCACAAAAGCTGCGATAGCAGGAGCCAAAGACAAAACCGAACTGAGCAAGGAACACCCGATGGCAGGCGCCAGTACAAGCGCACGCTTGCCTGAATAGTAAAAAATCTTGGAAACAATTTTTAACAGCATGAGAATCCTTTTGAATCACCGGTTACCGGAAAATACACAGACAAAACAACACAGTTCAGGATTGAGCATTCTGAAGATACTCAGTTGTAATATATGCTTGGTCCAAAAAATTAACGCTACCTGCAAAAGGATCATCCATGCTCAAAAATGAAACTCATTGACAACAGCAAAACTTTGTTTGATTTTGATTTTCTATATCAATATTAACAAATGTCAGTGACTACTGATTTCATTTAATAATCAAGGAGATATTATGAACAGTACTATTGATATGGTAGTTCAGCAAAATATGGACAGCACCTTTTTCGGTGCTCTTGAACTGCTCAATTCTAAGGGGTACAATTCCTTCACCCGTTCTCTTGATGTATCTCATACAAATTATGCTCAGGGTATCTGCGAGCTGACCCTAAATTCAGGTTTCAGCATGGTTATCGCTGACAATGTCGCCCCTGATCCGGAACCGAAATATTTCTCGTTTAAAAAATCACCTCTCGTTTTTTCAGTATCACTCTCAGGACACGGCATTGTCAGATTCTACGGAGACTCAGGTAAAGAGGTTCATATTTGCGATAACGACCTCTACATTGGATACGCCCCCAACAGTTGCGGCGAAACAACCTCCATGAGAAACCAAAAGCACAGCAGCGTAATGCTCATGACCGACCCACAATTCCTGTACGACCTTTTTGGCACCAGACTGGTACAAAGCCTCCCTGCCAATTTTGTTGAGATGATCCTTAAAAACGACGATACGATACACGCAGAGAGCCTTCCCGCTCCTCCGCAAGCCATTGCTCTGGCCGACCGGGTGATGCGGTCAACCATGGATCCTGACTTAGCTAAAGTTTTTGCTTGCAGCGCAGGTTTGGAAATGCTTTGCGTCATTCTTGATCATCTCCAAGAGAATAAAGACGGAAAAAAAATTCCCATGTCTCAAGATGATATAACAAAACTGCATCAAGTCCGAATGATAATAAAAAACAATATAGTCACCCCGCCGTCGCTTCAGGATATATCCCGGGAAGTGGGAATCAATGAATTCAAACTTAAACGGGGATTCAAACAGGCCTTCGGAACAACAGTCTTCGGCTATCTGCAAAAACAACGAGTAAAAACAGCTTACCTGTCCATCATCAATGAAGAAAAAAACGTAAGTGAATGCGCATGGGACGTAGGTTACACTAATGTCAGCCACTTTATTGCCGCCTTCAAAAAACACTTCGGTGTTACTCCGGGAACGATTGCCAAGGGGTATCGTCTCCCTCCCCCGACAAGCCTTCAGGAATAAATACAAGTTACAACAAAAAAGCGCAGGTCGGATATCCGGCCTGCGCTTTTATCATGTTGGTAGTTATTCGTTAAAAAGTCAGTTCCGCCTTAATTCCGAACTCTCTGGGAGTACCGACAGTGCCCATATCAGAACTGGCACTATAATAAGTCAGGTAGCGCTCATCGAAAACGTTATTACCATAAAGGAAAGCCTTCCAGTTATCCGACTCATAGCCCACTTTTGCGTTAGAAATGGTCATGTCACTACGGGAGGAAGTGTTTGCGTCGTCCCAATACAACTTTCCGTAATTCAGCACCTCACCACGTACGAAGATACCGTTTTCAAATCGATACTGAGCTGCGACACTCAAGGTATGCTCAGGCGTAAGAGGCACATGGTTATCTTTATAGTCAAACGGTCCGGTCGCACCTTCACCAGTGTACTTCTCAAACTTCGCTCTTGTAAATGCTGCAGCGAACTCCAGATCCAACCCTTTAATCAGTCGGGCTGTGACATCAAGCTCCCCACCCCAGCTATAAGCCTTACCTGCATTACGCGCCAGATAGGACATGGTTGTGGCCTCATAGGAGATGGTCTGCAAGTCACTGATATCAGAATAGAATAAGTTGGCGTTGACCATAAGTTTGTTATTCAAAAACATGGTTTTAGCACCTACCTCATAATCCCAGGAAGTCTGTTCTTCGAAAGTATGTTTACCAGGATCTATGTTGATACTGGACCAGTTGAATCCCCCGGGCTGAAAACCTCTTGTTACACTGGAGTAAGCCATTATATCGTCAGTAAACTGATAGGAAAGCCCGAGACGCGGCAGGACCGCACTCCAGTTATCACTGGTGGTTTCCTGATTACCCGGGGTAACCACACCACCCATAACCCTATAGTGCTTGAAGTCTATTTTCTTATCTGTGTACTGCAAACGTAAAGCAGTAGACAATTCCAGCTTATCTTGAAAGAACGGAAAAACCACCTGCCCGAATGCGGCATAATCATTAGTAGTTTCTTCGTTGGGACTATGCATCTCCATGCCAAGAGCCGGAATAGTTGAATAGACCTTCTTTCTATTATGGTCTTTGTGGCTGCCATAAAAGCCTGCCAGCCAACTTATACCGCCCTGATCTTCAGGTGATTTGAGACGAAGTTCCTGACTGAACTCCCACTTTTCAATCTGACGACGGGAATCCTTAATTCCGCCAAGGTGAAGATAAGTCATATCCTGCATGTAATCCACCGAGTCACGGCGATAGGTAGAAACAGACTCAAGCTTACTCCAATCTGTAGTATACCCCAGAGAGAATGCAGTGTTAAAAGCATTACCAACAGTACTATCATCAGGGTTGAGCTCACTTTCAAGAGTCGGGCTGATCCCTTTAATGTTAGCTTCCATCCCTTTGTACTCAGACATGTAATCTGCAACAAGGTTCATCTCGAGCTGGTCGCTGGGAGTCATGCGCAACTGCCCTTTAATGCGGCCGTGTCCCTTTTGTTACTTTCATGAGAATTTTTATTCTTCATATAGCCGTCAGTGCCTTCGTACTGAGCGGAAACAGAGTAATAAACCTTGTCTTCAATGATGGGCCCAGTTGCCAACCCGCCTAATTCACGACTGAGATAGCTGCCCACTGAACCATAAGTAGTGAATGCTTTTTCATTAGTCGGTTTTTTGGAAATAATATTGATGACTCCGCCCATACTGCTTTTTCCGTACATAACGCTCTGAGATCCTCGCAAAATCTCAATACGTTCGATATTCAGCAGGCTCGGATCTGTATTCAGAAACGAATCCATGGGAACGCCGTCAACATAAACGATAAGAGGGTTAGCTTCGATAAAGCCCATGGTAGTCTTACCACGAAAGGACATAAACCGATTGTTACCTACAGTTTCCCCTGTGTACAGATTGGGAATACGGTCAAAAACATCTTTGAGTGTCTTGATTCCCGCATCCTCAAGCTTATTGCTGTCCATGATAGTCATGGAAATAGGCACTTTCTGAGCACTCTGTTCGCGTTTATTGGCGAAAACCTTTACCGGTTTTAATACATAGTCTTCCTGTTTGTTTTCTTCCTTTTCCTCATTCTGGGCATATGCAGGGCATATGCCCACTAATACAATTGCTAAGGCAACCGCCATCAGCAAAACGACACTCCCCCGCATGGCCTTCAATACAATCTTCATTCTTCATTCCTCATATCTGGTTGAATTTTTTTCGGTCAGTCAGCGCACCAATGAAAATGAAAATGAAAACTAACATCAAATAATCTACAAACCTCTCCCCGCAGAAGGAGCTTCAATACTCAAAAACAGAGATCTTCAAATACCATTCGGCAATAATAACGTTTGAAATGCTACATAAAGAACGGACAGCCCGTTTTTAGGTTAAGCAACTAGTTTTTGTTTACGGTAACGGTAATAGTCCTGCTCAAATCGATCTGGTGAAGCATAGCCGATCCCGGCATGTCTGCGTTTTCTGTTGTCGAAAATTTCAAGGTAGATAAAAATATCCTGCCTTGCCTGCTCACGCAGTTTTATAGACGGTGCGGTTTACCCGCTCTCTTTTTAGTTTGCTGAAAAAGTTTTCTGCGACAGCATTATCCCAGCAGTTACCTCGTCGACTCATGCTGGTTATGCAGCCGTGCTTGTGAAGAGCCGATGAAAAAGAAGTACAGGTGTACTGACTTCTTCGATCTGAGTGAAACAGTACCTCTCCAGTAGGACGTCGGTTATTGATAGCCATATCCAGTGCATTGCACGTCAGTTCTGCTTCTCTTGATAATAAGTTTAGCGCAAAAGATTCGTTCCGATGCGACTTCGAGTAGCGATGCTTACGCACCGAGTGATATTTCATCCCCTCAGCAGCAAGGATGCGCCGTACTGTTTCTGGACAACAATAGAAATCGACAGCCTCAATTACGTCCTTATAAACTTTCCGGTATCCATAAACACTGTCGCTTTCTTTATAAGAAGCACGAGCAGCCTGACGAATTTGTTTCCGCCGTTTCTCTTGCTCGCTTGGTAACCTTTTTTGCCAGTCATAATAGCCGCTTCTACTTACAGACAAAACGCGGCACAAAGAAATGACCGGATAGAGTCCGTCTTGTTTGGCGATCCATGCGTACTTTATAGGGACTCCTTGGCAAAGTACGCCGCTGCCTTTTTTAAGATTTCGTTCTCCATGCGGAGTCGAGCATTTTCTTCTCGAATCTTTTTCATCTCATCAGCAGCAGAGATATGCTCAAACTCAGGTGGAACATCCTTTATCTTGCTATACTATTTAGTCCATTGCCGAATGGACCAAGAGCTACATCCAAGCTGCTCCGCAGCTTCATTATATGAATTGCCAAGCTCGGTGATGAGCTTAACGGCAGACTCCTAAATTCTTCTGAATACTTTTGGTTACTCATGACTGTCTCTCCATGAACTGAACTTAACCTCTCAGAGACTGTCCGTCATCTATAGGGCACTTCACAAACTCTGTAGGACGGACTCAAACCTCATCTTCAAAAACAAAGAACGGGATCAGGACTGAGCATTATTTTTTTTGCATGCTGGTTGACCTAAGATTACAGAAGTCATAAGATTAAAGGGAGAATCAAAAAAACACACAACTTTACCGACAGCAAGACTTTTAAGGAGATCACTCAATGGATAAAGCATGTGAAAATTGTCGTTACTACCTTCAAAGCCAAATGGACTACAAGGATGACGGGATATGCAGGTTCTCGCCTCCAATAGTTTATCCAACCTCCAATAACGCCATGGGAATTTGGCCAAGAGTAAAAAAAACAGATTGGTGTGGCAAACACTCTCCCACAAAGAACCAACCTCCTCATCTAAAAAAGATGGATATTTCCTGAGGTATTGATGATAAAATTTCTAACAAAAGTCAGACAAAAGTCATATTTAGCTGTCATCATATTGATAATCCTTTTTTTCGTATTGTTCATCATCCAAAATACTGAGCAGATTCAGATCGCTTTCTTATTTTGGACCATACAAATATCACGTGCATTAGTACTTCTGGGAACCTTACTCCTTGGTATTCTTATTGGAACAATTGCGACTATAATGAGAGGTATACGGGACAAAACAGCAACGTCTACAAGTGATATGAAAAAATTCAAACTCCAGAATAAAATTTTGGAGCAGGATGATGTGATCACAGACATGCAGTCTGAGCGCTACAAATTAAAACGAAGTCTGGAAAAACTTGATACGGAATCTCAAAATACCATTGATAGGATTGATGGTTATAAGAAAAAACAACGTATCACAGATGCCGAATTAACAATAAACATTGCTGATTTGGATGATGCAAATCAATCTATATCTATACTCAAAACCGAAATAGACCGTTTACATGAAGAAATCGAAGTAAGGGAATTAATAGAAAAAATGATCCATCACGATCTCAGAAATGCTTTGATCGCATCAGCATCATTGCCAGAATCGGTTCTTTCTGATCCCAACCTAACTGACAAACAAAAGATCATTGTGCGACTGATCCGGGACAGTGGGGAAAAAATGCTTGAGATACTTGAGTCAAGCTTAACACTTTATCGGATAGAAGAAGGAACTTATAAAAAAAAATTTACGACTGTAAATCTATTCGAAATACTCTCAACTGTTGTCGAACGTATCACTAGCTCCCATTCAAGTTACAAACATGAAATTAAAATCACCTGCATGGGCGCTGATGACACTGAAAGCGATTATTTTCCCGTAACTGGAGATAAGTTTCTTCTCTACAGCATCTTCATGAACCTACTTACAAATGCATTAGAAGCTTCTCCTCAAGGAAAGCCAATTGCAGTTATTCTCAGTAAAAACAAGTATTGTTCCATCGCTATTAGCAACTACGGAGCAGTTCCAGAGAGCATAAGAGACACTTTTTTCAACAAAATGATTACATCAGGCAAAGAATTCGGAACTGGACTGGGAACATACTTAGCCATGATGATGGTCAAAGCTCAAAATGGCAATATTGAGTTAAACTGTTCTACCCCCGAAATGACAACCATATATGTCCACCTGCCCAAGGCCTAACTGCAACATCGCATTTATTCGGACTCTCCGCTCCGGGGAATATATGACCCCTCTTATATTTCATATTCCCTCTAAACACGCTTTTATAGGTGAAAAAAACTAAAGACAAAAAGCAAGTTCAACCGCGGCAAAGACAGGCCTATACTCCAAGCTTCCTCGAAAAAAGACTGGTTAGCGGTACGCAGCCAGTTGCCCCTTCTCAGTCAACCGATACTTCTGATTTCTACTCTTGGCCTTGTTGGGAATGGTCATTTCCACAAGCCCCTCTTCAAGTACAGGCTTGAGGTAAAGCTCCCTGAATTACTTGCGGTCTTTGAGACCCAAAGCAGTTTGCAACTCATCACGGCGCATTTCGCCAGAAATGACTTCAATCAATTCTTTAACTTGGGGGGTGGCAGATGAAACGACATTCTGAATCATTCTGAGCATGAACTCAATGAACAGTACCGAGTCCGCCTTAATCGTGCTCTGTTGAAGGGCGTCATAATATTCTTCTTGGTGTTCGAAAACCAGACTTTCCACCGGGACATCCGCGAACTGATCCTGCCACACTTTTCTGGACAGTCAGTTAAGCCACAAACATATTTTCCTGACAGTTGATTTCGAATTCAGCAGGTGACAGCCATCCATTGCTGAAATGGCGTCTTCTGCGATTATAGTAGGCCTCAATTGAAAGTCAGGATAGCGACTTAACCTCGTGTCCACAATCTTGTAGCAGGCCCATGGGGGATCATTCAAAGAATGTAGTACTCCCGAAGGAATGACGGGGGAAGATTGGCGGCATTTACTTTCGATTATGTGGGGCGGTGCTGTGGTTGCTCTTGAAGTGCCCTATAGATGACGGACAGTCTTCGAGAGGTTAAGGTCAGCTCATGGAGAGACAGTCATGAGTAACCGAGAGTATTCAGAAGAATTTAGGAAGTCTGCCGTCAAGCTCGTCACCGATCTAGGCTATTCATATAACGAAGC